>CABUOH010000007.1 GCA_902493085.1 uncultured Sutterella sp.
CATTACTATCCGCGCACGATGCTCGCGTCCCTGACGGAGGCCAACCATGGCTAACAATCGCATTCTTCGTTTCCACGCCCCCGACAAGGTGTTCCACTCGGTCAACGCGATCACGTGGTTCGCTCTTCTCTTCACCGGCGTCTACGCCTACTTCTGCGAACCGGAAGCCGCCAGCGCTGAAGCAACGATGCTCGCCCACTTGATTCTGGGCGTCGTGTTCACGTTCAATCTCTTGGGCTTCATCGTGCTCGCCCCGGATCGTTTCGCCCTCATTCTCCGCGCCTGCCTTGAATGGGATCGCAACACGATTTTCTGGTTCCGCAACTTCGGCGGCTATCCGCGCCGTTTCTTCAAGATCCCGTTTGGCCCGGTGGAAGTTCCGCCGCAGGGTCGCTACAACGGTGGTCAGAAGGCCTCCTATCTCCTGTTCATGGGCATGATCGCCGCCCTGACGGTCACGGGCTGGATGCTCTGGATCGGTGCTCCGCTTCTCGGCAAGGCCGTGTTCCTGTGGACGTTCTACTTCCACGTTTGGGGCTCCATCATCGTCTCCGTTCTGGTCGTCTGCGCTCACATCCCGCTTGCCCTGCTCTCCATGGAGCACTTCAAGGGCATCTGGCGCCTTGGCCCGGGCACCATCTCTGTGGAAGCTGCCGAACATCACGCTCCGCTCTGGTTCGAGCGTGACGTCGTCCGCACCAACATTGAAAAGTAAAAATCACGAAGATCGCCTGATCTGCAATGTGATATAACGGGAAGCAGTCCTCCGGACCGCTTTCCGTCAAAGACCGGATAAGCATGCTTGTCCGGTCTTTTTTTTGCCCCTTCGGACTTGACAAACAATCATGGTTGAAACCCCCAAAGGCCTCCGCCTTCACATCGGCCTCTTCGGCAAGCGCAACGCCGGCAAGAGCTCGCTCATCAACGCACTGACCAACCAGAAGATCTCCATCGTCTCCGAGATCGCCGGCACGACGACCGACCCTGTCGAGAAGGCGTGCGAACTCGCTCCCATAGGCCCTGTCGTCTTCATCGACACGGCCGGAGTCGATGATGTCGGCACTCTGGGGCTCGCCCGCGTCGAGCGCACAAAATCTGTTCTCGAATGGGCCGACATCGCACTTGTCGTTGCCAACGCGAAGGACTTCGACCACTTCGAAAGCGACCTTGTCGAACATGTGCGCAAGCTCGGCACGCCCGCTCTCCTCGTCCTCAACAAATGCGACCTCTACCCAGCCGACGAATCCTTCCTGGCCCGCATACGCGCCTTCGGCATTCCCGTCGTAAAGACGGACGCCGAGACGCAAACCGGGATTGAGGACCTCCGCAAAGCCATCATCGACCTCGCTGCCAACCGCATTCCCAAGGATCGCGCACTTGTCGGTGACCTTGTCCAAGAAGGCGACACCGTCGTGCTTGTCACGCCGATCGACACAGGAGCTCCGAAAGGTCGTCTCATCCTGCCTCAAGTACAAGCCATCCGTGAACTTCTCGACGCGCATGCCAAGTGCTTCGTCGTGCAGCAGAACCGTGTGGCCGAATGCCTATCCGAGCTTCGCCGACCTCCCAAGCTTGTCATGGCGGACTCTCAAGTGATCCTGGACGTCGCCGCGCAGACACCGAAAGACATCCCCCTCACCACGTTCTCGATTCAGATGGCTTATTCGAAAGCCGATGTTGTTGAGATGGCCCGCGGCACTGCCGCACTCGCTTCACTCGAAGATGGGGATCGCGTGCTAATCTGCGAAACCTGTAGCCATCACCCTCAAAAAGATGACATCGGCCGAGTCAAGATTCCTCGCTGGCTGAGACAGAAGACCGGGAAGGATCTTCAGATTGAAGTTGCGGTCGGCAAGGACTTCCCTGTCGATCTGTCGCCCTACAAGGTTCTCATACAGTGCGGCGGCTGCGTCGTCACGCGCAGACACATGCTCATGCGCCTGCGCGCGGCACATGCACAGAACGTGCCCATGACTAACTACGGCCTCACCATCTCATACCTGCAGGGCGTGCTTGAACGCGTATTGCTCTGCCATCCTGAAGCCCTCAAAGCCTATCGCGACGCGCTCGCAAAGTAATGCCGGCCAGAATGCACAAACGGCATCCGGATCACCCGAATGCCGTTTGAGTTTGAACGTAACGACAACAGAACTCAATCAAACGTTTGCTGCATTTCTCTCGTCGTGTGGAATACCACCTGAGGCCAGTGCTTCATCGTCGTCTCGAGGTTGTATATCGACGTTGCAAGATACACCGTGTTGCCATTGACGTCGGTCGCCAGACGTGCCTCCTGCTCTTTGCAGAAATCCTTGCGGGTTTGCTCGTCAGGGAATGCAAGCCAACGCGCGGTGGAAACATCGGTTGATTCATAAACGGCATCCACCTTGTATTCCGTCGCAAGACGCTGAGCCACGATTTCAAACTGAAGTTGACCGACGGCGCCGAGAAGAATGTTGCCGAATTCACCGGTAAAGACCTGAATGGCACCCTCTTCGCCAAGCTCTTGGAGTCCCTTCTGAAGCTGCTTGGCTTTGAATGGATCCTTGCTTCGAGCCGCACGGAAGAGTTCGGGTGCAAAGCTAGGAATCCCCGTGAACCCCAGCTTCTCTCCTTCAGTAAGCGTATCTCCAATGTGAAGTTGGCCATGGTTGTAGATGCCGATGATATCGCCAGCCACTGCGTCCGTCATCACCACTCGGTCCTGCGCCATGAAGGTCAAGGCATTCGGAATCTTCATGTCGCGTTTTTCGCGCACGTGGAAAACCTTCATTCCCTGAGAATACCTGCCGGAACAGACACGGAAGAAGGCAATGCGGTCGCGGTGACGCGGATCCATGTTCGCCTGAATTTTGAAAACAAAGCCAGAGAACGGCGTTTCCGTCGGCTCGACTGCGCGAACGCCTGCGTCGCGCGATTGCGGCGACGGAGCCCACTGTACAAGAGCATCAAGAACATCCTGCACGCCGAAGTTGTTCACGCCGGAACCGAAGAAGACCGGGCTTTGTTCGCCCGCCAAGAACTTCTCGATGTCAAACGGTTCGGTTGCGCCCTGCACAAGTTCAATGGATTCGCGCACATACGGCATTTCCATCGGAAAAAGGCGATCAAGTTCAGGATTGTCGATGCCTTCAATCGTTTCCTGATCGCGCGAGAGCCGCTCTTCGCCGGCCGTGAACCTCACAAGACGATTCTTTAGCAACGAGAAGACGCCTCGGAAGGTTTTGCCCATGCCGATGGGCCAGGTGATGGGCACGCACTGGAGCTTGAGCACGTTTTCGATTTCGCCTAGCACATCAAGCGGATCACGCACTTCTCGGTCAAGTTTGTTGATGAACGTGATGATCGGCGTCTTGCGCATGCGACAAACTTCGAGCAGTTTGATCGTCTGCGCTTCCACGCCCTTGGCGGCATCAATCACCATCACAGCCGCGTCAACCGCCGTCAGCACACGGTACGTGTCCTCAGAGAAGTCCTCATGCCCCGGCGTGTCGAGCAGGTTAATGACATGGTTGGCATAATGGAACTGCATCACCGAACTGGTCACGGAAATGCCACGCTGCTTTTCAACCTCCATCCAGTCGGACGTGGCGTGGCGGGCGGCCTTGCGGCCTTTGACCGCGCCGGCCATCTGGATGGCGCCTCCGAACAGAAGAAGCTTTTCCGTGAGCGTCGTCTTGCCGGCGTCAGGGTGGGAAATGATGGCAAAGGTGCGACGCATTTCAACGTCGCTGACCAATGCGGGGTTGGGACTCGTCATAACAGAGAACGTTCTCTTAACGTAAATTCAATGAAAATCGGCTTCCCCGTCGAAGCGCCCGACGGAAAAGCCGATTATTGTAACAGAGAGCTCAGAGCGCTTCAGCCGAATCTGACAGAAGCTGAAAACCTCTACCTGCGAAGTTTGGCAAATGCCGCAGCCATAGCACCCTGCGCCTGAACCCTCGGCCGCAAAGTACGGCAAGCGGCGGGCGACTGACGCCGCTCACCTTCGCTTCTCATACTGAGACTGATGCGCTCACGAACAAGATCCACCTCAAGAACTCGAACCTTGACGATGTCGCCCACCTTCACCACATCGCGCGGATCACCGACCCTTCGATCAGCCAGATGCGAAATGTGCACAAGACCGTCCTGATGCACGCCTACGTCCACGAAGGCGCCAAAGGCGGCAACGTTGGTCACTACGCCTTCTAGCACCATGCCGGGCTGCAGATCCTTCATCTCCTTGATGCCGTCGGCAAACTTCGCCGTGCGGAACTCAGGCCGCGGATCTCGCCCCGGTTTCAAGAGCTCGCTGAAAATGTCCGTCACGGTCGGAATGCCGAAAGATTCGTCAACAAAGTCTCTGGCATGAAGCGATCGCAATACTGCCGCATTTCCGATCAGCCCCTTGATGGTGAGACCCGTTTTTTTCAAAATGCGATGCACCACCGGGTATGCTTCCGGGTGCACAGCAGAGGCGTCAAGCGGATCGTCACCATCCGGGATTCGAAGGAAGCCCGCAGCCTGTTCGAATGTTTTGGCTCCCAGCCTCGGCACCGCCAGCAGATCTCGGCGAGTGCGGAAGGCGCCGTTGGCGCTTCGGAAGTTGACGATGGCGTTGGCCCGGGCCGGCGAAAGCCCCGCAACGCGGCATAACAGTGCCGGACTTGCCGTATTGACATCAACGCCAACAGCGTTGACGCAATCCTCTACGACCGCGTCAAGGCGGTGCGCAAGCTTCTGTTGGTCCACGTCGTGCTGGTACTGCCCTACGCCAATGGCCTTTGGTTCGATCTTGACGAGCTCCGCCAAAGGATCCTGCAGGCGACGCGCAATGGAAACGGCACCTCGATAGCTGACGTCAAGGTCGGGAAACTCTGCCGCAGCAAGTTCAGAAGCCGAATAGACGGATGCACCCGCCTCACTCACAACCACGTGCGTAAAAGCAAGCTCCGGATGAAGGCGCTTGACCTCTTCCACAAACTCGACAGTCTCTCTGCTGGCCGTACCGTTGCCAATTGAAACCAAAGTCAGCCTGTGCTGACGAATGAGCTGAGCAATCATGGCAATCGCTTCCAAACGGCGCCCGTTGGACCCAAATGGAAATACGACTGCCGAAGCAATCAGCTTGCCTGTCTCGTCAATTGCAGCCGTCTTGACGCCCGTACGGATGCCGGGGTCGAGCCCGAGCACGCGCTTGCGCCCGGCCGGGGCCGCAAGAAGCAAGTCGCGAAGATTGCTGCCGAAGACATCAATGGCAGCTCCTTCCGCCGCTTCTCGAAGGCGATCGAAAATCTCTGCCTCTAGGCTCGCGCGAAGCTTTACGCGCCATGTCCAGCGACAACACTGCCAAAGCCATGCATCAGCAGGACGCCCCTGAGCGGCTACATTGAAATGAGCCGCAGTGCGTTCCACGGGTTCTTCAGGGTGCTCGGCGTCTACTTCGAGGCCCAGCGCGAGTATGCCTTCCGTCTGCCCCCGGAAAGCAGCAAGCGCTCTGTGCGAGGGCATTTTGGCAATCGGTTCCCGGTAGTCGAAATAATCGCGAAACTTGGAGCCGATCTCTTCCATGCCCTCAACTACCCGACTCGTCAGAGTGCCCTCATTCCAAAGCCAGGCACGCATGTCGGCAAGCAGTACGGGATCTTCACTCATTTTCTCAGTCAGAATGTCGCGGGCGCCATTGAGCGCCGTCTTGACGTCCGGAACGTTCTTTTCAACGCAGACAAACGCCGCGGCCTCGCTTTCGGGATCCAACCCGGGATTGTCGAAAAGCTTGTTAGCAAGCGGTTCAAGACCAGCTTCCCGAGCAATGGCAGCCAGTGTGCGGCGCTTCGGACGATATGGCAAATAGAGATCCTCAAGCTCCTGCTTCGTCGGTGCCGCAGCTATCCTCACCTCGAGTTCGGACGTGAGCTTTCCCTGCTCGCGTATGCTTCCGAGAATCACTTCGCGGCGTCTTTCAAGCTCTCTCAGATAACCTAGACGCTCCTCGAGAAAACGCAGCTGGGTGTCGTCGAGACCGCCCGTCACCTCCTTTCGATAACGAGCGACAAAAGGCACGGTACAACCGTCGTCAAGCAGTCCAACAGCCGCCTCAACCTGAGCGGGACGCGCCTGAATATCGGATGCAATGCGATCGAAAATTTTCTGTTCTGTCGTGGTCATGGCTTTTCATAAAAACGGGGACGCCGAGGCGTCCCCTGAAAGCGGTTCTTTCAATTTCAAGAGGGATTACCCTGAGAAATGTCCTTGAGGATGCTCTCAATCATGGCGGCGTCCTTGGACTCATAAGCCTGGCAACGCAACTGCTCAATCATCGGATTGAGCGCTTCAGCCGGTTCGTCGGCTTCGTAGGTGAAGCGAATGAATAGACTGCCGGGCTCAGGCTCCTCAATTTTCATAACGAACATTGAGGCTGGCCAAGACTTGCCGGCCTCCACCACAGTCTTCACCGACTCGCCTTGCTTGAGCATCACCTTGTCACGCAGACTGAAGCCGGCGCCGTAACTCACCTCACGCATGAGGTGCAGAGCCTCCTCCAAAAGATTCTCACTGAGAATCTCACAGCTCTCCATATGCTCGACGAACCTCTCAGGATGACGAACCGCCTCTTCCAGCCCCTTCCAGAGCTGTTCCCGCGTTACGAACGCTGGCATTCGGATGATGTGTTCATGTACTTTTCGCATGCAGTCTGCCTTTTGATAATTACATTTGTCATTTTCGCCGTTTACTCGACGGCGTGCCCACGCGCCTTTTCCCCCGTCAGATAGACTTCGAGCCATTGGCTGTAACGCGAAACGATGAAGCTGAAGAAGAAATACACAAGTGCAATGAAAACATAGCCTTCAATGAAGTAGCCGCGCCAGAGTGCATCGCCCAAAGCCAGACGCAGACTTCCCGTCAGGTCGTACATCGAGACGACCGTCACGAGGGACGTATCCATAAAGCACGACAGAAGACTATTGACGAAGGCCGGAATAATGGTGACAAGCGCCTGCGGCAGAATCACCGCCGTATAAACCTGCCGCTGAGATAGTCCAAGCGAAGCGGCTGCGTCGAACTGTCCTCGCGGAATGGTTTGAAGACCGCCGCGAACAATTTCCGCCATATAGGCCGCCTGAAAAAGCGCAATGGCAACGGAGACTCTCCAGAACGGATCAATGCGCACACCAGCAGGCAGGAGAAGCGGAAAAATGAAAGCCGCCACAAAAAGCACCGTAATGAGCGGCACGCCGCGAACAAGTTCAATATAGCCCGTAGAAACGGCTGCGACAGCCGGCATTTTGCTGCGACGGCCGAGCGCAAGCAGGATGCCTAGAGGTACGGATGCGCCCATACCCACAAGCGTAAGCACAATCGTGAGCGGCAAGCCTCCCCACATGTCAGTTGAGATGCTCTCTAGTCCAAAGACGCCGCCCAGCATCAGGACAAAGAAAACGACGACGGTCCCGATCCAGAGCATGCCGAGCGTCCGCAGATAGGGCTTGCGCCACATGAAGGGAAAGGCGCTTACCACCAACATGGCAAGCACAAGCCCCGTCGCCGCGGCAGCCCGCCACTGCAGATGGTAAGGATATCGGCCGAAAATGATCAGACGCCACTTCTCTGCGACAAATCCCCAACAGGCGCCCGCCCCTTGGCTGCACGCGTGCACATCAGGTGCCCAGACTGCATTGACAAGCCCCCAAAAAAACAGTTTAACCACGACAAGCGCAATGACAGCAGATACGGCGACAGTCAGAATAGACGCAGCGGGCGAATAGAAATACCGGCGGCGGATGCGCTGCGCAAGAGAGCCGCTGAATGAGCTTTCGGTAATCATCCCGTTCTCCTTACTGAGGAGCCCGCATGATGCGGGCGTTAAGCGCATTCATCACAACCGAGATGACGAGATTGAGCGTCAAATAGACGGCCATGATGATGCAGATGACCTCAAGCGCCTGAGCGCTCACATTGATCACGGTATTGCCAATATTGACCAGATCCGGATAGCCCACCAATACGGCAAGGGAGGAATTCTTCGTGAGATTCATGTACTGGCTCGCGAGCGGAGGTATCACCAAGCGCATGGACTGCGGGAAGATGACGTAGCTCACCGTCTCAGTCATCGTCATGCCGAGCGCAAGCCCTGCATCCCACTGCCCGGCCTTGACGGCAAGGACACCCGCACGCACGATCTCCGCAATGGAGGCTGACGTAAAAAGCGTGAGACCGAGCGACAATGCGAGAAACTCCGGCGAAATTTGACTGCCGCCCCTAAGTGCGAAACGCGTCTGCACAGGATGATCCCATCCGGAGACGACGCCGCAAAGCACCCAGGCGACGGTGAAAACGACGGCAAAAACAATAATGCCGGTCGTATTGGCCATGAGCCCCGTCATGCGGCGACGAGCAAAAAAGGCCGTTGCACAACCAAACAAGACGCCTACTCCGGCAGCTATCCATACAGCCCAACCGCCGAGCAACGGCGAAGCGTACTGCAAACCACTCTTCGAAAGAAACACCCAGTCACCTATGTGCAAGGCCGTGCGGCCCGCCGGCAGAAGTTCCGTCACGGCAAGATAAACGGCCAACAACAAAACGAGAAGAGGAATGTTGCGGTAAAACTCAACATGCGCCGTACCTAAAAAACGCAACATAGGATGGCGCGAAAGACGCATAAGCCCCACAACAATGCCCAATACCGTCGCAGCCATGATGGCCACTGCGGAGACCTTGATCGTGTTGAACATGCCCACAAGGAAGGCTCGCGACATGTGATCCGTGTTACTGAACGGAATTACCGCCTCGCCAATGTCGAATCCTGCCGGATTGTTGAGAAAGGCAAAGCCGCTGTTGATGTGACGTTCCGCAAGATTGTCCGCAACGTTCATGGACACGGCGGCAAGAAAGCCTACAAGAATAAGAATCAATACAGCCTGAATCGTGTATTCGCGGCGTTTCCTGGCCTTTTCGCGCTCTTTCCAAGCAGCATCGCCATAAATACCAAAAGAGTCCCTGGATAGCATTTGAAAACTTATTGACTGACAAAAGGCTCCAGAGCATCCCCTGGAGCCTTTTGCATTTAACAATGGACTGCGAATTCGCAGCCAAGGGCATGGATCAGCGGATCGGCATAGCGTACATCAGGCCGCCATCGGTCCACAAGCGATTCAGGCCACGGGGCAAATTGAGCGGCGTCTTGGGACCGAAGAACTCAGTCCAAGATTCACCGTAATTGCCAACCTGCTTAATGATACGGTACGACCATTCCTTGTCGAGACCGATCAGCTTGCCCATATCGTCGCTCTGTCCGAGCAGACGCTGAACGTTCGGATTGGCACTCGTCTTGCGGAGTTCGTCGACATTGCCCTTCGTGATGCCAAGCTCTTCGGCTTCGACCATGGCGTTGAAAGACCAACGAACGATCTGGAACCATTCGTCATCACCACGACGAACGGCCGGCCCAAGAGGCTCCTTGGAAATCACTTCAGAAAGAATTTCATATTTGGACGGATCCTGAGCAAGCGTGCGCATGCCCGCGAGGTCGGACATGTCGGTCGTGTAGACCTGACAACGACCGGAAAGGAAGGCAGACTGAGTGGCCTCGGTCGTATCGAACACCACCGTCTTGTAGCTCAGCTTGTGAGAATTGAAGTAGTCGGCCAACGTCTTTTCAGAAGACGTCCCGGACTGCACGCAGATCGTGGCACCGTCGAGTTCCTTGGCAGTCTTGATGCCGAATTCCTTCGGGACGATAAATCCTTGACCGTCATAGTAGGAAACAGCCACGAAAACAGATCCCTGGCTGGCATCGCGCGTCATTGTCCAAGTCGTGTTGCGGGCGAGCATGTCGATTTCGCCAGCCTGAAGAGCCGTGAAGCGCTGAGGAGAGCTGAGCGGAACATACTTGACCTTGTCCGCATCGCCCAGAACGGCAGCGGCGACGGATCGACAGATATTGACATCTAGACCGCGCCACTTGCCTTGACTGTCGGCACTGGAAAAGCCCGGGGCAGACGTGTTGACACCGCAAAGCACATGGCCTCGCTTCTTGACGTTGTCGAGCGTGACACCGGCAACGGCGGGCATGGCAACGACACCGGCAGCAAGCAGTGCGGCGACGGACAAAAGCTTCATCTTCATTTCAATATCTTCCATTCAGGATCGAGTTGTTCCACCTGTCGCCCAACGCGTTGCAGGAAGGTCGCAACGGGACTTCGGGCGTCAATGCCTTCAAGTGTACATGCACTTCTGAAACAGACACGCAAAAAATGACCTTCATCGAATCCCGAACAATCCATCTATTTTGTTCTGCCTAGAAAACACGTCCAAACACCGAACGTACACGCATTCACTCAAAAAATGCCCTGTAAAACACAGAGTTAGCCACACCCTCCATGTTACAATGGCAAACTTAGCAAACTCCCGATCAGTCTTATGTCTGTTTACACAGAACTGTTTTGCCTTTCCCTTCTCATCTGCCTTAGCGCCTTCCTAAGCTGCGCTGAAATTTCTCTTGCCTCCGCACGCCGTTCCCGACTCACCGTTCTCGCGGATGACGGCGACCGCCGCGCCAAGCTCGTTCTCGATCTCCAAGAGCATCCTGGCCAATTCTTCTCCGCCATTCAGATCGGCACGAACGCTCTTGCTCTTCTTGGCGGCGTCGTCGGTGAGGCCGCCTTCTCCCCGTTCTTCAACTGGTGCCTCTCCTTCATATTTACGCCCACGCAGATTCACGGCGTCGACTTCATCATATCCTTTGTGCTCGCCACGCTCCTCTTCGTGATCTTTGCAGATCTGCTTCCTAAGCGTTTGGCCGTCGCCAAGCCTGAAGAGACTGCCATGGCCGTTGTTCGTCCGACCTTCGTGATGATCAAGCTGCTGCGTCCGATCGTCTTCGTTCTGGAAAAGTTCTCGGATGCACTGATGCGCTCTCTCGGCTTTTCGACGAAGCGTCAGGACACCATCACGTCTGAAGACATTCTTGCAAGCGTCGGAGCAGGCACGGCTGCGGGCGTGCTCGCCCCTCAGGAAGAAGCCGTCATTCAGAACGTATTCGATCTCGAAAGCCGTCTCGTGCCCTCCGCCATGACGCCGCGCGAGAATATCGTTTTTTTCACGCTTGACGATCCTGAAGAGGTCGTGCGTGCCAAAATCTCATCCGTTCCCTACAACCGCTTCCTCATTTGCGACAAAGATCTTGACCACATCGTCGGCTACGTCGACAGCATGCATATTCTGCGTCAAGTCCTCAACAACAAACCGATTTCATTCAAGGAGCCGGGCGTCGTTCAGACCTGTCCCTTCATCCCGGACAGCCTGACGCTTTCGGAAGTCCTTGACGTCTTCCAGCGCTCCCGTGCCGACTTCGCAGTCATTCTCAATGAATATGCGCTGGTCGTCGGCGTCATCACGATCAACGACGTGATGAGCACGGTGATGGGCGAACTCGTCGTCAATGCCGACGAGCTTCAGATTGTCGAACGTGAAGACGGCACTTGGCTTGTTGACGGCTCCACGCCGATCGACGATCTTGAGCATGCACTCGACATCGACGAGTTCCCGGAAGACACCACCTACGAAACAGTCGCCGGCTTCATGATGTACATGCTACGCAAGATTCCCAAACGCACCGACAAAGTCGTTTGGGCCGGCTACACCTTCGAAGTGATTGACGTCGACAACAACAAGATCGACCAGATTCTCGTGACACGCAACAAACGCCCGGCGCCTGCCGCCGATGAGCCCGCCGCCCGCGACTGATCAATCACAAAAGAGGAGCTCCCTTCGGTGCTCCTCTTTTTTCACCCGCTTGGGCGAAATTATTCGGCCTTGTCCTTCTTCGCGGAACGCCGCGTCGTCTTCCCGGACTTGGTCTCAACAGCCTCCTCGGCTTCATCGCCCGCCTCGGCGTCCTTCTTGCTCGGCTGGAATTCAAACGCAATGCTTCCATTGCTCTTCACCACCAAAAAGGCCTTGAAGGCACGCTTGCTCTTCTTCGAGATGAACCCTGAAAGCAGCTGCGTACGCTTATTGGCAAGCAGTTCCGTAACCTCCTCAGGCGTAATGTCGCGAGAAAGAATTGTCTTGCCGATGCGAAATGCGCACTTCTTTTCACCGCGTACATTCTTTTCACACTGGTAGGCTGAAGGCATCTCCAACACTCTAGCGCCGCAACACGGACATACGCCCACAGTGGGAGCGCCTTCAATCTCCTCGTCCGTAACTTCCGACTTCTCTGCGTCGCCGAAGTCGAACTGCATCTTCCAGAGTCCGTCGGCTTCATCCTTCTTGAGAATCAGCTCTGCCTCGAACGGGAAGCCGCGCTTGCTGATGAAGCCGGACAGCGGTCCCACCCGCCCTGTATGAAGAAGCTCCTCGACCTCAGCTTGTTCGAGCATGCGTCCAGAAGGATGCTTGGCGATCGAAAATTCGCAACCCGGTGTCGTGCAGGCAAAACGTCGATAATTTTCTACGATCTCACCGCCGCATTGCGGACACGGGGCGTCAATACGCCTCGGATTATCAAGCGGTACGCTGTTGCCTTCGTATTGCTTGGCCATTTCGACTACGTTTTCGGTCAGGCCGCGAATCTCTCGCATGAACTCGTCACTCTTGAACTTCCCCTCCTCGATGAGGCGCAGCTTCTGCTCCCACTCCGCAGTGAGACGAGGCTCGCTTAATTCAGCGATCTTCAATCCCTTGAGCAGCGTAATGAGCTGGAAGGCCTTGGCCATAGGCTGCAAATCGCGCTCCTCACGCCTCATGTACTTCTGTTCAATCAGTCCCTCGATGATTGAAGCGCGGGTTGCCGGCGTACCGAGCCCCTTGTCGGCCATGGCGCCTCGCAACTCATCATCTTCAAGCTTTTTGCCTGCAGTCTCCATGGCGCTCAGAAGCGTCGCTTCCGTGTAACGTGCGGGTGCCTTGGTCTGCATGGCGGATACAACGACGTCCTTCACGGCAGCCGACTCGCCAGGCGTCACAGGAGTGAGCACTTCTCGCTGAGAACGCCCCTTGCCGGCCACTTCAAGCCAGCCCGGCTCAACGAGAACCTTTCCTTCGGTCTTGAACTGATGCGCTCCAACAGTCGTGATACGAACCGTCACGTCATGCTCAGCCGCAGGAAAAAAGACCGCAAGAAAGCGACGAACAACCAAGTCAAAGATCTTCTGCTCGACTTCATTGAGAGTCTTTGGAAGCTGCCCCGTCGGGATAATGGCAAAGTGATCGCTTATCTTGGTGTTGTCGAAGATGCGTTTGTCTGGACGAACCCAGTTCTGAGCCAAAATTCTCGCAGCAAAGCCGGCATAGTCCGGGAGCCCTCCCAATGCACTGAGCGTGTCACGCACGGTCGGCATGTAGTCTTCAGGAAGGGCACGGGCGTCGGTTCGCGGATAAGTGAGCACCTTGTGCTTTTCATAAAGCGCCTGCGCGATGGACAGCGTCGTCTTGGCGGAATAACCGAAACGACTATTGGCCTCGCGCTGCAGACTCGTCAGATCAAAAAGCAACGGAGAAAGCTGGCGGGAGCGCTTTGAGGTTTCCTCAACTTTGCCCGCACTGTTTCGGCAAGCCGCTGCGATTCCGCGAGCCTCATCCTCGGTCCAAAGGCGTTCGGGTTTGCGATCCGGCTCATTCTTATCCTTGCGAAAGTTCGGATCGATCCAAGTACCCTCATATTCGCCAGCGGAAACCCCGAATACGGCGGAGACTTCCCAATAGCTCTTGGGCACAAAGGCATTGATCTCCTCTTCGCGCTTGACAACGATGGCAAGCGTCGGAGTTTGAACCCGCCCGACCGTCGTCAAGAAGAAGCCGCCCTCCTTGGAGTTGAAGGCAGTCATGGCACGTGTGCCATTGATACCCACAAGCCAATCGGCTTCGGAGCGGCAACGGGCAGAAGCTTCGAGAGGCTTCATCTCCTCATCGGTGCGCAGATGACGGAAACCCTCTTGGATGGCGCTCTTCGTCATGGACTGAAGCCACAGACGCTTCACAGGCTTCTTGCTTGCGCAAGACTGCATGATGTAGCGAAAAATCAGCTCACCCTCGCGTCCCGCATCGCATGCATTAATGACTTCGGTCACGGCACGGCTCCGAATCTTCTTCGACAAGGCCTTGAGCTTCTCCTCAGACTTCTTGATCGGCTTGAGTTCAAAGTAGGGCGGCAGGACCGGAAGATTCTTGAAGGTCCAACGACCGCGCTTGACGTCAAACTCCTCGGGAGCGGTAATTTCGAGCAAGTGACCGATTGCGGAGCCGATCACCATGTCGTCGCGAACCCAGAAGTCGCCGTCGCGCGTAAAGCCTCCCAGGGCTCGCGCAATATCACCCGCAACGGAAGGCTTTTCAGCAATGACAAGAGATAAGGACATACGATGCAACTCCATGACCGCAGTTAACGAAAAGTCTGCGGGCACAGCAAACTGAAAACAATAGGATGACGGCTTGCGCCTGCGATGGACATCATTATGCAACATACGCCGCAACGAATGCCCTCGCATGATTTATACAGCGTACCAACGTAGTACGCCCAACTCAACCCGGTGCAAGTCGAAGTTCCGAAAGAATGTCATCCGCAGACTCAACGAGCTTAGCCCCCTGGCGGATCAATCTATGACATCCGCGAGCGAACGGAGAGTGGATGGATCCCGGCACTGCCATGACGTCCCTTCCCCAATCCGCCGCTGTTCTGGCTAGGCTGAAAAGGTGAGAGGTCGTGGTCGCATTCAGCGCCAGAAGCGCCTGTGCGCAAGCCATTCGGCAATAGGTCTGGCATTCACGCCCTTCGGGAGTGAATCCGCGACCGGGCGGCACTGGCGTCATGATGAGTCCATTCTTGTCCAACAGCTCATGCAAAAGCCCTCGCCCCTCACTAGGCCATACCCGGTCAGGACCGCAAGGCTGCCAGACAAGAGCCCTGGCGCCCGTGCGAAGCGCACTTGCCAGAAACGCCGCTTCCGTTCCGGGAAAATGCCCTGTCGCCAACAACAGGTCGCTGCGGGCTCCAAGCGTCTCGCCGAAAACCTCCGCATTGTACAAAGCTTCCTTGTCCGGATGCGTGCTGCCGCCGACCGTAAGTACAGGTTTTTCGAGAAGGCCTGCGTCACCGCGATGCCATAAAAGCACGGGAGCCACGCCCGCCTCGATCATGAGACGCGGATAGCGAGGATCGGCAAGCGTGATGAAGCCCACCCCTTCCTTGTCCTCCATCCACGACAGGATGCGTTCCGCCTCTCCGTTAGAATTTATTTCACGAATGTCCCTCGCCGCAGACTCTCCAGCGAGCTTGGTCAATGTCCTGAAAGACGCGTCGAAAAGCGCTTCAACATTGCCCGTCTGTTGGAGAAGCCTCAGAATCTCCGGCACAGAAAGCGCAGTCAGCAGAGATAGCTTGATCCAACATTCAGCCTCGCGGCCTGATTCAGGTTTCATGGTTCGTTCCGTCTGACTCCGGCCGTTCTGATTTAAAATAGGCGGCCTTACAAGTTCAACCCTTTCTAGGAGCGTCTCGTGGCTCTTCTGCCCATTATCCAATATCCCGATCCCGTTCTGGCCGCCAAAGCCGAGCCTGTCACCGAATTCAACGACGAGCTCCGCAAGCTTGCCGCCGACATGGCTGAAACCATGTATGCGGCCCCCGGCGTCGGCCTTGCGGCCAATCAGGTGGGCAGTCTCAAGCGAATCGTGGTCGTTGACATCACCGAAGAGAAAAACAACCTCATCGTTCTTGTCAATCCCTACGTCAAATCCCACTCGGAACAATTCATTGAAGGCGAGGAAGGCTGTCTCTCGCTCAAAGGGCTGTATGAAAAGGTGGTTCGCCCCGACAGCGTCATCGTCTGCGCACAGGATCTCGACGGTAAGCCCTTCGAAATTGAAGCCGACGGTCTTCTGGCCATATGTCTGCAACACGAGCTCGATCACTTGGACGGCACAGTCTTCATCGACCATCTCAGCCGCCTCAAAAAAGATCGTGCCAAGACGAAGCTGCGAAAACTCCGCAAGAACGCCTGACGCGCCGACCGCGTCAGGCCGGATGGCGATGGCAGTGCTCCGCAACAAGCATGCCGAGTCTGGGCACAAGCGCCTCAGGCAATTGATGCCCCATGCCTTCCACTTCCACAAGGCGGGAGCCTGGAATCAGCTCTGCTGTCTCTCTACCGGCAGCTAGAGGCAGAAGCGGATCCTCCGTACCGTGAATGACCAGCGTTGGTGCCGTCAGACGGCGAAGTTGCCAAGACCTGTCTCCGCTCGCGAGAATGGCCAGCAGTTGTCGGGCTGTCCCGTCGGGATCGTAGTGAAGCCTGTTCACCCTGCTCAACATATCATCCAGCTCCTCTGCCGACGGCCTGTAGAGTGGCCCTGAGAGCGTGGTAAAGACACGGGAGAAGTAGTCCCTGAGGCTTTCCTGCGTATTCAGATTGTCCGGTTTTCTCAAAAGGGTCCAGACGGCATTCAGATGTCCCAGCCCCGTTTTTGGGTTTCCGGACGCCGATGCGATGGACGTGAGTGATGCCACGCGATTCGGCGACTGAACGGCGGCTACTTGGGCAATCATGCCGCCCATGGAAATGCCGACAACATGCGCCCTGCGTATCGCCAGATGATTGAGAAGACGCTCCACGTCCAGCGCCATGTCCTCCAACGCATAAGCGCTCGTGACCTTGCGGCGCAGAAGCGCCTGCAACACGGCCACGGCAACATCTTTGCCGTCCGCTTTCATGTCCGCGCAGCGAGAGCTCTCTCCGCAGTCGCGATTGTCGGGGGTAAGAACTTGGAATCCTTCCCGCACAAGATATGCAATGAGGCCGGCCGGCCAAGCGGCGCTTGACATGCCGAGTCCCATGATAAGGACGACAGCAGGAGCGTCCGAAGCGCCGTAACGCCGATATGCCAGTTTGAACCCGTTGTAATAAAGTGCGTCCACGTCACTCCTCTCTTCGCGCCCGTCTTCCCAAAGTACCGTACACTAGTACCATCATCGTATTTTGACACCTGAAAACGCTCTCCCTCTAGCGTCGCTGGAATCCACGTATGAAGATTATTTTTGCAGGCACGCCCGACTTCGCGGCCGTTGCGCTCAAGCACCTTATTGATGCGGGACATGAGATCGCACTAGTCCTCTCGCAGCCCGACCGTCCTAGCGGCCGCGGCATGAAGCTCACTCCCTCTCCCGTCAAGAAGCTGGCCCTTGAACACGGCATTTCCGTCATCACGCCTGCAACTCTAAGTCTGAAGAAGGCCCCTGAAGAGTCGGCCCGCATCCACGAGGAACTCAAGGCTGTCGGAGCCGACCTGCTTGTCGTAGCTGCCTATGGCCTCATTCTCCCACAGCCCGTTCTTGACTGCGCCAAAGGTATCGGCCGCAATGGCGACATCCGCGCCATCAACATCCACGGCAGTCTTCTGCCCCGTTGGCGCGGCGCGGCGCCTGTTGCTCGCGCCATTGAAGCAGGCGACAAGGAAAGCGGCGTCGTACTCATGAAAATGGAGCTTGGTCTGGACACGGGACCGATGATCCGTACCGTTCGCACCCCCATCACGACTGAAGACACCGCCGACACCCTCATGATGCGCCTTGCTCAACTCGGCGCCGAACTGCTTGTCGAAGCCCTCAAGACGCCCGATGAGCTCAGCTGGACTCCCCAACCTGAAGCAGGAATTACTTATGCTGAAAAGCTTCTGAAGACAGAGGCCGCCATAGACTGGAGTCTCCCTGCGGAAGTCATAGCTAACAAGGTTCGAGCATTCAACCCCTTCCCGGGAACGGTATTCAACAAGGACGGCATTCCCGTTAAGATCTGGCAGGCCGAAGTGCTCGACCTCAGCGGCCGTCCGGGGGAGGTGCTAGACACTGCACAAGGTCTCGTGATTGCCTGCGGCGTAGGTGCCCTTCGCGCAATGATCCTGCAAAAGCCCGGCAAGCCCAAAATGGATTTCGGTCCCTTCCTGCAAAGTTTGCCGTTCACCGTTGGAGAGGTCGTCAAGTGAGCATCACCGCGTCCGCGCCGCACAAGCAGGCGCCCTTTTCCACAATCGTGAGCGCTGTCGCCGCCGCACGCACCAAATTGCGTGCAGGCGCCTCGCTCAACTCCGTTATCCGTCCGGCGCTTCTTCATGTCCCGCAGGAAAGCCGTCCCGCAGCGCAGGCGCTCATCTACGAAAGCGTGCGTCGCCGTGCAAAAACGCATGCGATTCTCGCTCTGCTTTGCAGCCGCCAACCCTCGGCCGAAGTGCTCTCCTTGTTGGAGACTGCCTTCGCCGCCTTCTCACTGGGTCGAATCGCGGTCTTCACCGTTGTTTCTGAGACGGTCACCGCAGCCAAGGCCAATCCACAGACCCGAACCGCCTCCGGCTTCATTAACGCCGTACTTCGGCGCTATCTGCGCGAGCAGGACGCGCTGGAGCAGACGGTTGCAGCGCAGGAAGAGGTCCGTTTCAATGCACCCCGCTGGTGGATTGACCGCATTCGAGCAATCTTTCCGAATGACGCCGAGCGCATCCTCGAGCTAGGAACCCGTCATCCGCCGATGACGTTGCGCGTCAATACCCGCCTCACGACCGTCGAGAATTATCTTGACCTGTTGAAGAACGCACAGCTTGAAGCCCGCCGCGTCGGCCCCGACGCCGTCGAACTTTCCCCCCCCGTTTCCGTCGATCGAATTCCAGGCTTTTCCGCCGGCCTTAGCTCCGTTCAGGATGCCGGCACTCAGCTTGCCGCACATCTGTTGGACGTCAAGCCAGGAGAGCGCGTGCTTGACGCCTGCTCTGCGCCGGGAGGGAAAACCGCTCACATTCTTGAGCGCACCGACTGCATCATGACGGCCTTGGAAATCGATCCGGCCAGAGCTGTCAAGGTTCGCGAAACTCTTGACCGTCTCAAGCTCAAGGCCGACATTCAAACCGCTGACGCCGCCAACATTGAAAGTTGGTGGGACGGTACGCCCTTTGACCGCATTCTGCTTGATGCCCCTTGTACGGCAAGCGGCGTGGTTCGTCGTCAGCCCGACACGCCGTGGCTACGCAGACCCGATGACATCAAAAAACTGGCCGCCGAACAGAAAAGGCTGCTCAAGACGCTCTGGCCCCTCCTCCGTCCAGGCGGGCGGATGCTTTATGCCACGTGCTCCATCTTCCCGGAGGAGGGCACCAGACAAATCAAGGCCTTTCTGACAGCAACGCCGGATGCCCGTCTTGTTCCGTTGTTTGCCGGCAACGAAGGCATGCTGACACTTCTGCCTGAAGAAGCGGGAGAATGGCACCCTGATGCCCAGCTGCCTTCCGTACATGACGGCTTCTTCTACGCCCTTTTGGAAAAACAAGCCTGACATGTACAACGCGACTCGACGCCGGACCCTGAAGCTTGCACTGTTGGCCGCACTCGGAACCTCGTCCCTGACGGCTCCTGCGGTATTGGCAGCAGATGCGACATTCATGCGTGCAGCCCTCACGATTGATGAACCAGGAGAGCGATCGGGTCTTTTTCTGAGTTCGTCTTTCGAATTTGATCTGCCTCAAGCTCTTTCAGAAGCGCTTCATAGAGGCATTGCACTCTACTTCGCGCATGAATTCAGACTCTACAAGGAACGATGGTATTGGATCGACAAAGCCACGATCCGCTGCCGTTTCATGATCCGCCTAGCCTTTGATCCGCTTACGCGCCGCTACCGCCTCTCCTACAACGGACTTTCTCTCTCCTTCGATACGCTTGAACAGGCTTTGCCCTACATCAAGAACATCAGACGTT
>CABUOH010000008.1 GCA_902493085.1 uncultured Sutterella sp.
TTCCCCGTTTGGTGAGTTGTATGTATTTGAGACAAAACTTAGAATTCGATCCGACTGAAATCCCAACGAACAACCGCAAGTATGTACGCCATTTCTGATATGATGCGCATTTCCCTTGCGCAGTATGTCATCGTATTTCTTGTAACTGTTGTTTCTGCTTTTTTCGTAGGGCAGGATGCAGCCTACACAGCACTGATGGCGGGGCTTGCTTATGCGGTTCCGACGACGTTGCTCGCGTTGTTTTTGGTGCTGCCGAAATTCTTGACGGCGTACAGCCCTAGTGCTGTCGCGGTGCTCGCGGGGGAATGTGTCAAGATCCTGGTTGTCGTGCTTCTTTTGGGGCTGATGGTCGGGTACTACGAAAACCTTCATTGGCCCGCCTTTATCATCACGATAATTGCGGTGGCGAACAGCTACTTCATCGTGCTGTTCAAGAGACATTAAGGATCGGTATCCATGGCAGCAGAAGCCCTTACCGCTACTGAGTATATTAAACATCACATGGCCCACCTGGCTTCCGCGCATCAGGGGTCCGTTGTTGATTTTTCTATTGTGAACTACGACACCATCTTCTTCTCCGTGTTGATGTTGGCTGTCATGTTCCTCCTTCTGCGAGCCGGCGCTAAGAAGGCTACTTCCGGTGTTCCCGGGAAGATGCAGTGTGCAGTCGAAATGCTGGTGGAAATGGTCAATAATCAGGCCAAGAACATCGTGCACGGCGATCGCACCTTCGTGGCTCCGCTGGCTTTAACCGTGTTCTGCTGGGTCGCGTTGATGAACTCCATCGACTTGATTCCGGTTGATCTGTTCCCCGCGTTTGCCGGTCTGATCGGCCTCGATCACCTCCGTCCGCTGCCGACTGCTGACCTCAACGGTCCGCTCGGCATGTCGTTGGGCGTGCTCCTCCTTCTCTTCTATTACGGCGTGAAGGTCAAGGGGCTCGGCGGCTTCGTGCATGAACTGTTTACTGCGCCTTTCGGCAGTCATCCCGCTCTCTGGGCGTTCAACTTCCTGTTGAACATCATTGAGTACCTCGCCAAGTTCGTCTCGCTCGGCATGCGACTCTTCGGCAACATGTATGCCGGTGAATTGCTGTTCTTCCTGCTTGCGCTTCTCGGCGGCTTCGCTCTCGAACTCAGTCCCATTGGGGCTGCTAGTGCTGGCATTGGTCAAGTCTTCGCAGGTTTGGTCTGGTGGCTTTTCCATGTCCTGATTGTTCTGCTTCAGGCCTTCATCTTCATGATGTTGACGCTCGTCTACATCGGACAGGCCCACAGCAGCCACTAATCAATTTTTTTCCTTTACTCCCTCTTTTTTTAAATTCAGGAGTTTTTCAAAATGACCAACGTCGCTCTCGTCGCTCTCGCTTGCGGTCTCATCATCGGTCTCGGTGCCATTGGTGCCTGTCTCGGCATCGCCATCATGGGTGCCAAGTACCTTGAATCCGCCGCTCGCCAGCCCGAGTTGATGGAACCGCTCCAGACGAAGATGTTCCTTCTCGCCGGTCTTATCGACGCTGCCTTCCTTATCGGTGTCGGTATCGCCATGATGTTCGCCTTTGCCAACCCGTTCGTCGGCTAATTTGGTGCCGCGAAAATAAAACGTCTTTTCTTTTAATGACGCCGTTGACTGCCCTGCTTGTACGCTAGAAGGGCAAGAGGGCGGTCAACGTAACGGGGTTCAATAATGAACATTAATGCCTCTCTGTTTTTACAGATGGTCGTGTTCTTCCTTGGTGCCTGGATCACCATGAAGTTCATCTGGCCGCCGCTGATCCACGCGATTGAAGAGCGTCAGAAGAAGATCGCCGATGGTCTCTCTGCCGCTAACAAGGGTGAGAAGGCTCTGGCTATTGCGACCGAGCAGGGCAAGGCCATTGAGGCCGACGCTCGTGCCCGTGCCACCACTATTGTTTCTGACGGTGAAAAGCGTGCTCAGAGCATCGTTGATGAAGCCAAGGCTCAGGCTCAGGTCGAAGCCGATCGCATCATCGAGAATGCTCGTGCTGAAGCTGCTCAGGAGATGCAGCGTGCTCGTGAAGCGCTTCGTAATGAAGTGGCTGCTCTTGCCGTTGCCGGTGCTGAGCAGATCCTGGCTCGTGAAGTCGACAAGACCGTACACGTGGCCATGCTTGAACAATTGAAGGCGAAGCTCTAACTATGGCTGAACTTTCGACGATTGCGCGCCCCTACGCACAAGGCCTGATGAAGGCTTTGAAAGACCGTAATGCCGGCGCTGAAGATGTGGCCCGGGATCTTGAAGTCATTGAAGTTCTTGCTTCACTGACCAAAAATCCTGAAGTCGCCACACTGGTTGGCGATCCGAAGCTGACTGACGATCAACTCTGCGACCTGATTGCGGAACTTTGCGGCAACAACCTCCCGAAGGAAGTCGCGAACATGCTGCGCGTGGTCATCGAAAACGGTCGTCTGGAAGCACTTCCGGAGATTGCCCGTCAGTTTCGTGAGCTGAAGAATTCTTCCGAAGGCATTGCCGATGCCTACATCGAGTCGGCCTTTGAGCTTAGCGCCGCTGAGCTCGACAGCCTGCTTGAGTCGCTTGCCAAGAAGTTCCCCGGCCTCAAACTCCATCCGATCGTGTCCATCAATCCTGAACTGATCGGCGGGGTTTGCATTCGTGTCGGCGACAAACTTCTTGACGGTTCGATTCGCGCTCGTCTCGCTCAAATGAAGACGACGCTCACCGCTTAAAAACATTCGGAGCTGTAAGATGCAACTCAATCCCAGTGAAATCAGCGATCTGCTGAAGAAGCGTATCGAAGGCCTCGGCGTTTCCGCAGATCTTCGTACCCAGGGCACCGTCGTGTCGGTGACCGACGGTATCTGCCGTGTTCATGGTCTTAGCGACGTGATGCAGGGCGAAATGCTGGAATTCCCCGGCAATACGTATGGCCTCGCCCTCAACCTTGAACGTGATTCCGTCGGTGCCGTTATTCTTGGTTCCTACGAACATATCTCTGAAGGCGATTTGGTCAAGACGACCGGCAAGATCCTTTCCGTTCCGGTTGGTCCGGAACTGATTGGTCGCGTTGTGAACGCGCTCGGTCAGCCGATTGACGGCAAGGGCCCGATCAATACGGAACTCTTCGACGTCGTCGAAAAGGTCGCCCCCGGCGTTATTGACCGCCAGTCCGTTTCCCAGCCGGTTCAGACGGGTCTGAAGTCCGTTGACTCCATGATTCCGATCGGCCGCGGCCAGCGCGAACTGATCATTGGCGACCGCCAGTGCGGTAAGACCGCTGTCGCCATCGACACGATCATCAACCAGAAGGGCAAGAACCTTATTTGCGTGTACGTGGCCATCGGTCAGAAGGCCTCCACGATTGCCAATGTCATGGAATACACCATCGTTGTTGCCGCTACGGCTTCCGAGTCGGCTGCCATGCAGTACATCGCTCCGTACGCCGGCGCCACGATGGGTGAATATTTCCGCGACCGCGGCGAAGACTCTCTCATCGTTTACGACGACTTGACGAAGCAGGCTTGGGCCTATCGTCAGATTTCCCTGCTGCTTCGTCGTCCGCCGGGACGCGAAGCCTATCCGGGCGACGTCTTCTACCTGCACAGCCGTCTGCTCGAACGTGCCGCTCGCGTGAATCCCGTTTACGTCGAGCGCTTCACGGAAGGCAAGGTCAAGGGCAAGACTGGTTCCATGACGGCTCTGCCGATCATTGAAACGCAGGCTGGCGACGTTACCGCCTTCGTTCCGACCAACGTGATTTCCATTACCGACGGCCAGATCTTCCTTGAAACCGACCTCTTCAATGCCGGTATCCGTCCGACCTCTTCAACGCCGGTATCCGTCCCGCCATCAACCCGGGTATTTCTGTGTCCCGAGTTGGTGGTGCCGCTCAGACGAAGATCATCAAGAAGCTTGGCGGCGGCGTTCGTCTCGCTCTGGCTCAGTACCGTGAACTCGCAGCTTTTGCTCAGTTTGCTTCTGACCTCGACGACGTTACCCGCAAGCAGCTTGAACGCGGCCGTGTCGTGACCGAACTTATGAAGCAGCCGCAGTACCAGCCGCTTCAGGTTTGGGAAGAAGCTCTTGTGTTGTACGCTGTGAACATGGGTGCCTACGACGACGTGGCTGTTGCTGACGCGCTTCGTGTCGAACGCGGCATGCGCGAATACCTCAAGACGCACCATGCTGACCTGATCGAAACGATCGAAGCCAAGAAGGAACTCTCCAAGGACGTCGATGCTCAGCTCAAGGCTGCCATTGAATCGTTCAAGAAGAGCGGTGCTTACTAAGCGTTAACAAATCCAAGAGGACCCATATCCCATGCCCAGTACAAAGGAAATTCGCGGAAAGATCAAGAGCGTGCAAAACACGCGCAAGATCACCAAGGCGATGGAGATGGTTGCGGCCTCGAAGATGCGCAAGGCGCAGGACCGGATGTTTGCGGCTCGTCCGTACGGTGACAAGATTCGAGTGATCTGCTCGCATCTTGCACGTGCGAACAGCGAGTACAAGCATCCGTTCCTCGTGAAGCATGAAGGCACCAAGAAGATTGGTCTCATTCTCGTGACGACCGACAAGGGGCTTGCCGGCCCCCTGAATACCAATATTCAGCGCCTTGTTCTGCATAAGATCAAGGACTGGAGTGCGGAAGGCTATTCCATTGAAGCCACCGCGCTCGGTAACAAGGGGTTAGGCTTTCTCCAGCGCCTTCAGGCCAATGTGGTTAGCCAGGCCGTCCAGCTTGGCGACCGCCCGAACCTCGACCGTCTGATCGGTGCCATCCGCATCCAGATTCAGGCTTATGTCGAAGGCAAGGTGGATTCTGTGCATCTGGCCTATTCCCGTTTTGTTAACGCCATGAAGCAGGTGCCCGTGGTCGAGCAGATTCTGCCGCTTACGGACAGCCATCTTGATGCGGCTGACAAGCGTGATCACTCGTGGGACTATCTCTACGAGCCTGACGCCGAAACCGTTCTCGACGCGCTTCTGAAGCGTTACGTCGAAGCTTTGATTTACCAAGCAGTTGCAGAAAATATGGCTTCTGAACAGAGCGCCCGCATGGTGGCCATGAAGGCCGCTTCGGACAACGCCAAGAAGCTCATCGAAGAGCTGCAGCTCGTTTATAACAAGACCCGCCAGGCCGGCATTACGAAGGAAATCACCGAAATCGTCGGTGGTGCCGCCGCCGTGTCTTAAGTATCGATAACTGAGGAAAACCCATGAGTATCGGACAGATCGTTCAGGTCATTGGCGCCGTGGTTGACATTGAGTTCGCCCGTGATGCCATGCCTAAGGTTTACGAAGCTCTCGTCCTTGAAAAGGATGAAAGCAATCCCCTGGCTGAAGAGGGCCTGACCTTCGAAGTGCAGCAGCAGTTGGGCGACGGCGTGGTGCGTACCATTGCCATGGGCTCTTCTGAAGGCCTGCAGCGCGGCATGAAGGTCAAGAGCACCGGCCACGAAATCTCCGTCCCGGTTGGTCCCAAGACCCTGGGCCGTATTATGGACGTGCTCGGTCGCCCGATTGGGCCGCATTATGGACGTGCTCGGTCGCCCGATCGACGACTGCGGCGATATCGGCGCTGAAGAAGTTCGCCCGATTCATCGTCCGGCCCCGAAGTTCGACGAACTGTCTCCGTCCGTTGAACTTCTCGAAACCGGCATCAAGGTTATTGACCTTATTTGCCCGTTCGCCAAGGGCGGCAAGGTCGGTCTCTTCGGCGGTGCTGGCGTGGGCAAGACCGTCAACATGATGGAGCTCATCAACAACATCGCCAAGCAGTACGGTGGCTATTCCGTGTTCGCCGGCGTTGGTGAACGTACCCGCGAAGGCAATGACTTCTACCACGAAATGGAAGAGTCTCACGTTCTCGACAAGGTGGCCATGGTGTTCGGTCAGATGAACGAACCTCCGGGAAACCGTCTCCGCGTTGCTCTGACGGGCCTTACGATGGCTGAAGCCTTCCGTGACGAAGGCCGCGACATCCTGCTCTTCATCGACAACATCTACCGCTATACCCTTGCCGGTACGGAAGTGTCCGCTCTGCTCGGCCGTATGCCGTCCGCTGTGGGCTATCAGCCGACGCTGGCTGAAGAAATGGGTAAGCTTCAGGAACGCATTGCTTCCACTAAGACCGGTTCCATTACGTCCATTCAGGCTGTTTACGTGCCTGCTGACGACTTGACCGACCCGTCTCCGGCTACCACCTTCGGCCACTTGGACGCCACGGTCGTGCTGTCTCGCGACATCGCTGCTCTCGGTATTTATCCGGCTGTTGACCCGCTTGACTCCACGTCCCGTCAGGTCGACCCGAACATTATCGGCGAAGAGCACTACTCCATCTGCCGTCGTGTTCAGGAAACGCTTCAGCGCTACAAGGAGCTTCGTGACATCATCGCCATTCTCGGCATGGACGAACTCGCTCCGGAAGACAAGCTGACGGTTATGCGCGCTCGCAAGATCCAGAACTATCTCTCCCAGCCGTTCCACGTTGCTGAAGTGTTTACCGGTGCTCCCGGCAAGTACGTTCCGCTCAAGGAAACGATCCGCGGCTTCAAGATGATTGTTGAAGGCGAATGCGACGAACTTCCCGAACAGGCCTTCTACATGGTTGGCACCATTGATGAAGCTTTTGAAAAGGCGAAGACCCTGAAGTAATGCTTGCCTGAGGCCGGTTGAAAGACCGGCCCTGTCAAGCGCCCGACAACGGAGCAACTAACATGGCTACTATCAAAGTCGACGTCGTTAGCGCGGAAGAGTCCATCTTCTCCGGTGACGCCGAGCTCGTTTCGCTGCCCGGTAAGTCTGGCGAATTGGGTATTCTGCCTGGGCACGTGCCTCTCATCACGCTGATCCGTCCTGGTTTTGTCCGCATTCATCTGCCGGGCAAGAAGGAAGTGGAGCAGGTATTTGTGGCTGGCGGCGTGCTTGAGGTTCAGCCCGATCTGGTGACTGTGCTGGCTGATACGGCAGTCCGCAGCAATGACCTCGACGAGGCCAAGGCTGCAAAGGCTCTTGAAGATGCCCGCGCGCAGCGTCAGAATGCAACGGGCGAAATCGAGATTGCCCGCCTCGAAGCCGAGATGGCCGCTCTGGCCGCTCAGATCGTGGCAATCAAGAAGATTCGTCAGCAGCGTTAAGCGAACGTTGTTTCTGCCAAAAAGGGTGGTATTGTTCAAATACCACCCTTTTTTCATGTTCAAAATCAAGAAACTGCAGGGATGCGCGGTCGCCTGATGCGGGATGAAGGTACGATTAGCGGATGCGTAATCCAACGCTTGAGAACAAAGGCATTTGATTCAATCAGGAGGTCAGCATGGCTGGCGTTAAGGTACTGGTAACTACAGACGGGTCTAATTTGAGTGACAAGGCGATCGATACGGCCATCGAACTGACCAAGCAGCTTGGAGGAGAACTCATCGGCATGACTTCAGTCGTTGGTGAAGCTCCGACCGGAGGCTTTGAAGCGGAAGATGCCGCCGTTCGTGACCGTCTGGCCGTCATCAGTCGCAAGGCCGCCGAAAAGGACATTCCATGCGAGGTGGTGGCTGAGCATGCTGACGCCATCTGGAAGGGCGTGTTGGCGTGCGCGGTTCGCCATGACGTGTCCTTCATCGTAATGGCTAGCCGTGGTTTGGGCTCAATTGGCTCGTTCCTGCTAGGCAGTGAAACCCAGAAGGTTCTGCATCAGGTCGACCGCCCGGTGCTCATCGTCCGCTAACGGCGGGCAAGAGTTTTTTCAAGCTCTCTAAAAGGTCGTCGGTCGAAAGGCCGGCGACTTCTATTCGTTTTTCACGGCTGGTGTCGCCGCTGAGCAGCCGCACTGAGCTTTTGGAGACGCCGAGTTCCTTGGAGAGGTACTTGATCAGGGCAGCATTGGCCTTCCCGTCCACCGGAGGCGAGGCCAAGGCGATCTTGAGCCTGTCGCCGTGAATGCCGACAACGGCGGTTCGCTTGGCCCCCGGTTGCGCATGCACCGAGATGATTGGTGCGTTGTTCTTGCCGGTAGTCAACCAACAGGTGTTCGTGAGAGGGGACTCGGGTTGGGCGGGCATGTCTGGCTCTTTTTTATTACTTCCGTTTCTAAGTAGGGACCATGAAACCGATTAACGATTGCTTTTTGCGTGCGCTCAAGCGTGAAAAAACTGATTTTACCCCTGTGTGGCTGATGCGTCAGGCCGGACGCTATCTGCCGGAGTATTGTGATACTCGTGCACGCGCCGGCAGCTTCATGGGCCTCGCCATGAATCCGGAGTATGCCACGGAGGTGACGTTGCAGCCGATCGATCGCTACGGGCTTGACGCGGCCATTCTTTTCTCGGACATTCTGACTGTGCCGGATGCCATGGGGCTCGGCCTGCATTTTGTCGCCGGAGAGGGGGAACCAGACCGAGAGCTCCGTTATGTCATGGATGCCGTGACGTCGATTCGCAAGGCGCTCAACAATCGCGTTCCCTTGATCGGCTTTTCCGGTTCTCCCTTCACGCTCGCTTGCTACATGATCGAAGGCCGCGGCAGCCGCGACTTCCGTACGGTCAAGACGATGGGCAGCCGCGACTTCCGTACGGTCAAGACGATGATGTACCAGCGCCCGGACTTGCTGGAGCGAATTCTTGACGTCAACGCCAACGCCGTTGCCAAGTATTTGAATGCGCAGATTGCCGCAGGCGCCCAGGCCGTTCAGATCTTTGATACTTGGGGCGGCATGCTTGCCGACGGAGATTTCCAACGCTTTTCGTTGAACTACACGCGTAAGGTGCTCGAAAACCTTGTTCGTGAAAACGAAGGTGAAGCTGTTCCCTCCATTGTCTTTACGAAGGGCGGCGGCGAATGGCTCTCTGAAATCTCCGCTTCCGGCTGCAACGCGATCGGTCTCGATTGGACGGTCAATATGGCTCGCGCTCGCCGCGTCGTCGAGGACAAGGTTGCCTTGCAGGGCAATATGGACCCGCTCGCGCTTTTCGGCACGGAGGAAGTCATTCGTGCCGAGGCGCGCAAGGTGATGGATGGCTTCGGTATGATTGGCAATGGAGGCCACGTGTTCAATCTCGGACACGGCATCAATCAGTTCACGCCAATTGAAAACGTTCAGATCCTGGTCGACGAAGTTCACGAATACAGCCGACGCTATCACTAATTCTCGATCAGGTTATGCACAGCTTTGTTCGACTGTGCAAACCGTTACAAAGGCGCTAAAGACAAATGATGTCTTGGCGCCTTTTCCTTTTTATGGCTTGTAATAGAGCATTGTTAGGTTTTATTTATTTGTCTAATAGCGCTTTCGGCAATTGGCGAAAAATAGGATTTAGGAAAAGCCTTAGAAGGTTATCCACAAAGTTGTCCACATTTTTTCAATGGGTGGAGTCGAGACGATGACAAGGGAAGCGGGTGATCTGTATGCGAAGGTGATGGTGGAGGCACCGGGGTTGGGGTTGCTTGACTACGCCGTTCCGACGGACATGCTTGTTGCAGTAGGAGATCGTGTTGTAGTGGGACTGCGAACGCGAAACGTTGTGGGTATTGTGGCCGCGTTGCAGACGGCGCCCGATTTCGCTGAGAACCGGGTTCGCCGGCTCAAGACAGTTTTGCGTGAAACTGCTCCCATGAGTGAGGAATGGTTGGCACTGACGCGCTTTGCTGCGGGTTATTACATTCGCTCATGGGGCGAGGCAGCCGTGCCGACGCTGCCTGTCTTTTTCCGTCGCATTCCCGGAGTAAGGCATCAAAATCAGTTGGAAAAGTTGAAAAAACTGCCTGAGCCTGCTGGAGAGGCGGAGCCTAAACCTGAACTCAATGACGAGCAGCGTGTTGCGGTGGAGGCTGTTGCGACGGCGGCGGGCTTCAGTCCGTTTCTTCTTTTCGGCGTGACGGGGTCAGGAAAGACCGAGGTCTATCTTCACGTCATGGAGCGAATTTTGGCGAGGGATCCTGAAGCTCAGGTTCTTCTGCTTGTGCCGGAAATCAATCTTACGCCTCAGTTGGAGGGGCGAGTGCGCAAGCGCTTTCCGGGCGAGCATGTTGTGACGCTCAATTCCGATTTGGCGGACATGGAGCGCGCGCGTTCCTGGCTTGCCGTTCACGAAGGCCGGGCTAGAGTACTTGTGGGCACGCGCATGTCGGTTTTTGCAAGCTTTCGCAAGCTTGCGCTCATCATTGTTGATGAAGAGCACGATCAGTCCTTCAAGGCCGGAGACGGGCTTCGGTATTCGGCTCGGGATCTTGCAGTCTGGCGTGCCCACAGGAACGGCGTTCCTGTTGTGCTGGGCTCCGCTACGCCGTCAATCGAAAGTTGGGTTAAGGCGCAATCGGGAGGCTACAGGTTGCTGGAACTGCGCCAGCGTGCTGTACAAAACGCGCAGCTTCCGGCAATTGAGCTCATCGAGCCGCCCAGAAGGGGAGCCGGCGAAGCGCTCTCCGACGAAGCATGCGCGGCCATGAGTCGTTGTCTTGAGCGAGGTCGACAGGTGCTCGTTTTTCTCAACCGGCGCGGCTATTCTCCTGTGCTTTCATGTCCGGCCTGCGGTTGGGTGAGCACATGTCGGCGTTGCTCGACTTTTTCCGTCTTCCACAAGTCTTCCCGTTCGCTTGTTTGTCATCACTGCGGTTGGCAGACGGAGGTGCCTGATGCTTGCCCTTCCTGCGGCAACGTCGACATCATGCCTCGAGGTATTGGTACAGAGCGCCTGGAAGAGGAAATAGGCCATAAGTTTCCCGGACGCAGGGTGCTTCGCATCGACCGTGACAGCGTAGCAAGAAAACACGAAGCAGAGAAGGCTTTTGCCAAGGTGCATCGCGGCGAGGTGGATATTCTTGTCGGAACCCAGATGATCGCCAAGGGGCACGACTTTTCGAACGTCGGCTTGGTCGTCATTCTGAATTCCGATGCTCAGATTCTGAGTCCGGATGCTCGTGCAAAGGAAAGATTGTTCGCTACGCTCATGCAGGTGGCCGGGCGTGCCGGCCGCCACGGCGACAGGGGGCGCGTCGTCATTCAAACGAGGCTGCCCGAAGAGCCTCTTTTCGAGGCGTTGGAAAGGCAGGACTATCGGGGGTTTGCCGAGTCTCTCGTCGTGGAGCGTAGGGACAACTGGTGCGTTCCCTTTGTTTATCAGGCACTCGTTACAGCTCAGGCCAAAACGCTTGCGGAGGCGCTCTATTTCCTCAATACTTGCGCCAAGTCCGGTTTCAGCATGTGTGCAGATGACGTTCGAGTATTCGATCCTGTGCCCATGCCGCTCGTACGCCTGATGGATGTCGAACGTGGCCAGCTGCTCGTTGAGGCTGACAGCAGGGCTTCGTTGAATCGCTTTCTCTGGCAATGGCAGGCGACATTCATTGCTCCCTCGGGCATAGACTGGACCATTGAGGTGGATCCTGCATCCATCTGACGACGATTGCGACAGACGATTGCGGCGCTCCTTTTTCAAGCTTGGATTTCCGTTATAATGACCGTCTCCTCCGCGTGGTGAAATGGATATCATGCAGCCCTCCGAAGGCTGCGGTACAGGTTCGATTCCTGTCGCGGGGACCAAACAATGAGCCCGTGCAGTGCTATGCTGCGCGGGCTTTTCCTATGCGGCAGACGTTTTTATGAGGCATTTGCTGAATGAGGAGCTGAATGAGGATTGCTTGCTGCGCATCAAAGATGCTCTGACATCCGTTCTATTGGGGTGTTTATTGGGGTGAGAGGTAGGGTGTGTGTGAACGCACTATCTCCAATCAATGCTTTGCGAATGCCCGAGAGCTGAAGTCCGTTGAAGCTGCAGGGGCCGGGGCACAGGGTGTGTCGGCCGTCTGAAGCGGTTATCATTACAGGACTTCAAAAAACGGCCTTTAACGGTTTTCGGATCGTGCCGATATGACAGAAACGGCCCGTAGCATGAGCGGGCGGAGAAGATGGAAGATGAAAATACCCGTTGACATCGCGCTTCACAAGAAGAGTCGCGAATTAGAACTCGTTTACGAAGACAGCTCTGCCCGGCTGAGTTTCGAATATCTGCGCGTGCTGTCTCCGTCTGCCGAGGTGCAGGGACATTCGCCGGACGAGGCTGTGCTTCAGGTCGGGAAGCGTCTCGTTGACATCACGGGCGTACAACTGGTGGGCAACTACGCGATTCAGTTCACGTTTTCCGACGGTCACGATTCCGGCATCTACAGTTGGGATTATCTTGAAAAGCTTGTCAACGAGAAGGATGTGCTCTGGCAACGGTACCTCGACGATCTGGTCCAAAACGGCGCTTCTCGTGAACCGAACGATCCGGTCAACAAGCCCTTTGAAGAAAAGGCGGCCAAGATGAAGCCCGCGCACCACTGCTCCCATTCCTAACGAAACCCGCAAAATGCAGAACAACAGCAAGGATGAGGCCTCCAGGCAGGAGGATCACCATCAAATCGACTTTGGCTACAAGATGGTCGATGAAGACAAGAAGGCCGACCAGGTTCGCGAGGTTTTTGACAGCGTGGCGCCCAAGTATGACCTTCTCAACGACGTGTTGAGCTTGGGACTCCATCGCGTGTGGAAAAGCCGTTGCATCAATGCGACTGAAACGAAGTCCGGCCAAAAGGTGCTCGATATCGCCAGCGGCACGTGTGACCTTGCCATCGCGCTTGCGCGCCGTGCAGGGGCCGGCAACGTCGTGGCCACTGACATCAATCATGAAATGCTGGCAATCGGCGCCCAGCGTCTTCGCCAAGCCGGCTACCCGTGCCCGGTCGTCGAGGCGGATGCGGAAATGCTGCCGTTCGATGACCATGCATTCGACGTCATTACTGTGTCTTTCGGCATTCGCAACATGACGCACAAGGATCGCGCTCTGCGAGAAATGCTTAGAGTGCTTCGGCCGGGCGGCCGACTCCTTGTGTTGGAGTTCTCGAAGTGCCAACCTTGGTTCAAGCCAATCTATGATTTCTATTCCTTCCGCTTCATGCCATGGGCGGGCGGCGTCATTGCCGGAGACCGCGAGTCCTATCGCTATTTGGCCGAATCCATCCGTATGCATCCGGACCAAGCGACTTTTGCTGGCATGATGAAGGATGCCGGTTTTGAACGCGTATCTTGGAAGAACATGACGTTCGGTATCTGTGCCCTTCACATCGGCTTCAAGCCTGATGCTTGATTTTGTTTTCTATCCATCGAGTGACCACGGACATGAAGAAATTTCTTGTTGCATTTTTGATCTGCTTCAGCATGGTGACGACCAGCATGGATGCTGATGCAGCCAAGCGTTTTGGTGGCGGAAGCTCCTTCGGCCGTCCTGCGCCGACTTTCAGTCAGAAGGTTCCTGCACCTTCTGCAGCGCCGAAGGCGCCTCAGCAGCAGAATGCGGCTGGCCAGCAACGTCAGCAGCCCAATGCCGCTTCCGCTCAACAGGCGCAACGTCCGTCCATGATGCGAAGCGTCCTGACGGGGCTCGCCGCCGCACTTGGCATTTCCGCACTGCTTTCGTTGCTCGGCATCGAAGGGGCCGGTCTAGTGAGCCTCATCACCGGCATTCTTGCGGCGGTGGCGATCTTTTTCGTGTTGCGGATGGTTTTCGGCATGATGATGCGCAAGCGCGCTCAGACGACATCGGGTCATGCGGAGCCGATTCAGTACAAGGAAGCACCCCGCGAGGAGCCTGCGCAGGCAACGCGCCCGCAAGACATTTCCTCTTCAGCTCATTGCGCCCGCACCGGCAGCGTGATGGAACAGTTTGCCGGCAGCGCAGCTCAGGATGACGGTGTACGCGACATTACGCCCGACGACTTTGATCGAAAGGCTTTCCTTGAAACGGCGCTTGAACAGTACCGCAAGCTTCAGAAGGCTTGGGATACGGGCAGCGTGATTGAAATTTCCGACTTTACGACCACCGAGGTCTTTACTGCCATCACGCATCAGTTGCGCGACCGCGGCGCACAGGTCTACAAGTCAGACATCAAGGAACTCAAGAACGAGCTGCTCGGCATCACCGAATCCGACGGCGTTTATCTGGCTAACGTTCGCTTTACGGGCAGGATTGAAATCGACGGCGAAATCGAGGAGTTCGACGAGACCTGGATCCTCGAAAAACCGGTCGACGGCAATGAAGGTTGGCTTCTTGGAGGTATTCAGCAGAACGCCTGACGGGCAATCGCTTTTTGTCACGAATTTTTCATCTGAAACCGCGCCCTGTTCCTCTGCCTGAGGGAAAGGGCGCGGTTTTTTTGATTTCGATGAAACAATGTTCGATTGGTGTCTTGCAGGTCGGTTTTTTTGCCTTTTGAGAGGTACGGCGAAAGACAATAAGCCCTACAATTCGCGCGAATAAACAAGGTTTTCCGTTCAACGTCGTTTTATGGGGAAATATGTGAGATGGCGCTGATTGGTTTTGTAATGCTCTACATGCTGGCGACGATCGCCATCGGTCTCTACGCCGCCACGCGTGTGAACAATACGAGTGATTTTGCCCTCGCTGGGCGCAGTCTTCCGCTGCCTATAGTCATTACGGCAACGTTTGCCACCTGGTTTGGTTCTGAAACCATTCTCGGGCTTCCGGGCCGCTTCATTGAGAGCGGCATCGCGGGTGTGATCGAAGAGCCGTTCGGCTCTGGCATGGCTTTGATTCTTGTGGGCATGTTCTTCGCTCAGAAGCTCTATAAGCTCAACATTCTGACGATCGGAGACTATTACCGCGAGCGCTACGGGCGAGGTGTTGAGGTTCTGTGCACGTTGTTCATCGTCCTTTCCTATCTGGGATGGGTCGGGGCTCAGGTTGCGGCGCTGGGTCTTGTGATCAATCTCATTACGGAGGGCTACATCTCCGTGTCTGGCGGCATGGTGATCGGCACCGTCGTCGTACTCGCGTACACCATGTACGGCGGCATGTGGTCTGTTGCCGTCACCGACTTCGTGCAGATGATCATCATTGTGCTTGGCCTTGTGGCAATTCTGTTCTTTGCATCTGATCTCGCCGGCGGATTCGGGAAGATGATCGACTACGCGCACGGGCGCGATCTCTTCAATGCGTTGCCCGAGCCGACGGCCACAGGATGGCTTTTCTGGATATCCGCCGCCATTACGATGATGATCGGTTCGATTCCTCAGCAGGACGTTTTTCAGCGCGTCATGTCCGCCAAAAACGTGCAGACAGCTGTGGCTGGTCCCATCATCGGTGGTTGCGTCTACATCCTTTTTGCATTTGTGCCGATGTTCATCGTCATTGCCGCCATTCTCGTGATGCCGGGCAGTGCTCAGGACATGCTTGCCGCTGATCCTCAGCGTCTTTTGCCGACGCTCGTGCGGGATCACATGCCTCTTTGGCTTCGCGTGCTCTTTTTCGGCGCCGTGCTTTCGGCCGTGATGTCGACCGCATCCGCCACGATGTTGGCGCCGTCGACGGCTTTTGTGAGCAACATCCTCACGCATTTCGTTCACCTAAACGACCGGAACATGCTTCGTGCCATGCGCTGGACCGTATTTGGTTTCGCAGTCATGGTTCTGTCGTATTCCCTCTTCGTTGAGGGCACGGCCATTTATGACATGGTGGCCATGGCCTATCAGTTCCCGGTGATCGGCGCCTTTTGGCCGCTCGTTTGCGGCCTTTACTGGAAGCGAACGACCCGTCAGGGAGTATGGTGGTCAATGCTTTTGGGCGCCTGCGTTTGGACGGTGCTGACGACAACGTCGTTGGGGGATGTCTTCCCGAACGTTCTCGGGGGCTTCCTCGCGGCCGGTTTCGGCATGGTGGCGGGTTCTCTTGCGCCGACTAGAGGCAACCGCGACTATCTGGCGTGGTGGCACGAAAAGAATCGTGACAATGTTGTCAATGAACCTCTGATGCCCAAGCCGGCTGTTGTTCCGATCAGTACGCCGGCCTGATAAAATTCCCCTGCCAATCACAGGCGGGAGCCCTCGATGAGGGCTCCCGCCTCTTGTTTTCATAGTCACGCAATTTAGGGGCGAGCACATTCATGAACATCGTCATTCTTGCTGCCGGCATGGGCAAGCGCATGCATTCCAGACTGCCCAAAGTTCTTCAGCCTCTTGCCGGGCGTCCCATGCTTGACCATGTGCTTGATGCCGTTGACGGTTTGGCCCCCATCAAGACGGTTGTTGTGGGGCACTGTGCCGATGAGGTGCAAAGGCGATACGAAGGCAGAACGGATTTGCAGTTTGCGCTTCAGATGCCGCAACAGGGAACGGGCCATGCGCTGATGCAGGCATGGCCTCTGCTCGATCGCGGCGAGTCTCAGACGCTGGTCTGCCTCGGCGATGTGCCGCTCCTGTCTGCTCGGACGATCGGTCGCATGCTCGAGGAGGCAGGGAGGAGCGAATTTGTCCTGCTAACCATTGAGATGAGTGATCCGAAGGGGTACGGTCGCATTGTGCGCAATGCAGAAGGTTCGGTGAGGGCTATTGTTGAGGAAAAGGATGCGACTGAAGAGGAGCGTCGGATTCGCGAGGTCAATACCGGCATCATGGTGCTTCCGACGGCCCGCCTCGAGGCTTGGCTGCGTGCGCTCAAGAATGACAATGCTCAGAAGGAATACTACCTCACCGATCTCGTGGGCTTGGCGGCTGCGGACGGCGTTCGAATTGCCGCCGTTCATCCGGACCATCCTTATGAGGTTGAAGGCGTCAATTCCAAGGTGCAGCTCGCAGCTCTGGAGCGCACTTGGCAGCGAGTGCAGGCCGAGCGCCTGCTTGAGGGCGGCGTAACGCTTGTCGACCCGGACCGTATCGACATCCGCGGCGAGCTGATTTGCGGACAGGATGTCGAAATCGACGTCGGCTGCATCTTCGAGGGTCGTGTTGAACTTGGAAACGGCGTTCGTGTGGGCGCCTACAGCGTGATGCGCAACACCACGGTCGAGGATGGCGTTGAGATCCTGCCCTTCTGCCACTTTGAGGGTGCCTCGGTAGGCCTGAGTTCGCGTGTCGGTCCCTACTCAAGACTGCGCCCGGGCGCGGAGCTCACAGGCAACAACCACATTGGAAACTTTGTTGAAGTGAAGAAGTCCGTTATCGGGAAGGATTCCAAAGTCAACCATCTGACCTACATCGGCGATGCCGATGTAGGGGCTCGCGTCAACGTTGGTGCGGGCACTATCACCTGTAACTATGATGGCGTGAACAAATTCCGCACGGTCATCGGCGATGATGCGTTCATAGGTTCCGACACTCAGCTCATTGCGCCCGTTGAAGTTGGCGCCGGGGCCACGATTGGGGCGGGAACGACGCTCACGAAAAACGCGCCGGCGGGCAAGCTAACGCTTTCGCGTGCCCGTCAAATGACGATCGACGGTTGGACGCGTCCGGTCAAAAAGAAGTAAAGGTAAGACAAAAGGAGCTGCGGACGGCACCAGTTGCCGTACGCAGAACGTTTGGAGAGAAAAATATGTGTGGTATCGTCGCCGCCGCGAGTTATCGTGATGTTGTGCCCATGCTTTTGGAAGGTCTTCGCCGCCTTGAATATCGCGGTTACGATTCCTGTGGAGTTGCAACGCTCGACAACGGCGTCCTCAAAAGGGCTCGAACCGTGTCCCGCGTGTACGAACTTACCGAACGAGTCGCTGAAGACGGCGTGAAGGGTATCGTTGGCATTGCGCATACGCGTTGGGCTACGCACGGCGCGCCGGAGGTCTGCAACGCACATCCGCTTGTTTCGCGCAACCGCATTGCTTTGGTGCACAACGGCATCATTGAAAATCATGAGGAGATCCGACGCGAACTTCGGGCCAAGGGCTATGAGTTCACCAGTCAGACCGACACGGAGGTGATCGCGCATCTCATCAACGACAACGATGAGGGCGATTTGCTCAAGGCGGTCATGGCTGCCGTCAAGCGTTTGCGAGGCAGCTACGCCATCGCCGTGATTGCCGCTGACGAACCCGATCGCGTCATCGCGGCTCGCCAAGGGTCTCCCATGGTCGTGGGGCTGGGCGACGGTGAGAACTTCGTGGCATCCGACGCCATGGCCGTAGGCGGCACGACGGATCGGATTGTCTATATTCACGAGGGAGATGTTGTTGACATCCGCCCGAATGCCTGGCAAGTCTATGAGCGAACGGAAAACGGTCAATTCATTCCCGCTGATCGAGAGGTTCGTGTCGTGCACGCTTATGCCGGTGCTGTAGAGCTCGGACCGTATCGCCATTTCATGCAGAAGGAGATCTTGCCTCGTGCCGTGGGTGACACGCTCGAAGGTGTAGCCGCTTTCGCGCCGACGCTCTTCGGCGAAGATGCCGAAGAGATCTTCCGCAATACGAGGCGGTTGCTTTTCCTTGCATGCGGCACTTCATACTATGCCGCCCTCACAGCCAAGTACTGGATTGAGGAAGTTGCCGGTATTCCTTGCGACGTTGAAATTGCAAGCGAATACCGCTATCGCGTCTCCGTTCCGGATCCTCAGACGCTCGTTGTGACGATATCTCAGTCAGGCGAGACGGCCGATACGTTGGCAGCTCTTCGTCATGCCCGTGACGATCTGGGCATGCACCAGACACTCACCATTTGCAATGTGGCAACATCGGCCATGGTCAATGAAAGCTGTTTGGCCTACATCACCCGTGCGGGCGTCGAAATCGGCGTTGCGTCCACGAAGGCCTTTACAACGCAGCTTACCGCTCTGTATCTCCTGGCGCTCACACTTGCCAAGCTCAATGGTCGTCTCACGCAGGAAGATGAAGAGGCGGAGCTTAAGCACCTGCGTCATTTGCCGGCGGCCATGAGTGCCGTGCTTGCACTCGAACCTCAGATCATGGCTTGGGCGGAAAGTTTTGCTGCCAAGCAGCATGCGCTTTTCCTTGGTCGAGGCATGCATTACCCGATTGCGCTGGAGGGCGCCTTAAAACTTAAGGAAATCAGCTACATCCACGCGGAGGCTTATCCGGCCGGCGAACTCAAGCACGGGCCGCTTGCACTTGTAGATCGCGAAATGCCGGTCGTTACGGTCGCGCCCAACGACCGTTTGCTTGAAAAGCTCAAGAGCAACATGCAGGAGGTCCGCGCTCGAGGAGGTGAACTCTATGTCTGCGCCGACGGAGATTCCGTCATTGAGTCGTCCGACGGCATGCACGTTATTCGCCTGCCCGAAAACTATGGACGACTATCTCCCATCCTCCATGTGGTGCCGTTGCAGCTGCTGGCGTACCATACGGCGCTTGCTCGCGGCACGGACGTGGATAAGCCCCGCAATCTGGCCAAAAGCGTGACGGTTGAATAAGTCGCACCTTCTTCGGGAGAAACAACGGCCTCAGTCCTGTCAAGACTGGGGCC
>CABUOH010000009.1 GCA_902493085.1 uncultured Sutterella sp.
TGTTGGTTGTGCATCGGGGTGCCGTCAGGCACCGGAAAGAAACTAGTATAGGGATTCGCGGCCGGTTCGGGCGTTGAGGACGGTCCGATTTTGCAAAAGGATGCTTATGCGTTCGCCCGAGTTTTGAAGTTGCGCCAGTAGGCGAAGGCCAGGAACCAGAAGGCTGCGCAGGTTCCCCAGGGGAGAAGCCCGGCAACGATTGCCATGATGTCGGTGCCCGCCGCCGTCGTGCCCAGGACGTGCCAGTCCGGCCAGAGAAGAAGGAGCCAGGTGAACGTCATCCAGAGCGCCGCTCCGGTGAGCATGCCCGCACGCCAGTAGAAGTCGGCGAGCATCGTGACGCCTGCGGCGAGGTTCTCTCCCTTGCGGGCGCCGAGGACGGCGGCCGTAAAGAGAATCGAGGCAAAGCTCGTGACGCCGCCCGCAATGAGTGCGACCAAGGTGTACTTGACGATGTGGATGAGAGGAGGCGTATCGTCCGAGAGATTCTCGCCGGCGTGCATGAGCGGCCGGCCATGATCGTCGACAACGGCAAAGGGCGCGCTGGCGCTCATTTCGGGGAGGCCGGCGCCGGTCGCTTCGATCGTGGCTTGCAAAAGCGTATCGGTTCTGCCGTCCCGGTCTACGGGCATGGCGCTCAGGAGCGCGGCGCCGAGCGTGGCCGCGGCGAAGACGGCGAGCGTCTGATGGGCGCCGCAGCGCAGCAGTTCGTGGAGAGCCGCACGGTGGCGGGCGCTGCGGATGAAGAGCACGCAGGCGGCGAACACGGCGGCTGCCGTAAGGGAGACGAGAGCGGAGAGAACGGGAGAATAAGGCATGGCGCAGGTCAGTTGGAGTCGCAATGGTCGCGAACGCCGGGAGCGGGCGGCGTCAGGCGAAAGTGCTGCCAGGCAAGCGGCGTGGCGACGCGGCCGCGGGGCGTGCGCTGCACGAAGCCCTGCTGAATGAGATAGGGCTCCACGACGTCTTCGAGCGTGTCGCGGTCTTCGCCGACGGAGGCGGCGAGATTCTCGATGCCGACCGGACCGCCGGAGAACTTTTCGATGATCGTCTTGAGAAAGTGCGTGTCGATCATGTCGAGTCCTTCGGGGTCGACGTTGAGCATCTGGAGGGCGGCGGCAGCCACTTCCTTCGTGATGCGGCCGTCATGCTTGACTTCGGCGTAGTCGCGAACGCGCCTCAGGAGCCGGTTGGCCACGCGCGGCGTGCCGCGGCTTCGGCGTGCGATCTCAAATGCGCCGGTGTCGTCGATGCCGACCTTGAGGAGGCCGGCGGAGCGGTGCACGATGCGGGAAAGCTCCTCTGGCGTATAGAACTGGAGCTGGTTGACGATGCCGAATCGGGCGCGAAGCGGATTGGTAAGGGAACCGGCTCGGGTCGTTGCGCCGATGAGCGTAAAGGGCGGCAGATCGATTTTGATGGAACGGGCGGCCGGTCCCTCGCCGATCATGATGTCGATCTGGTAGTCCTCGAGCGCGGGATAGAGGATTTCCTCCACGACGGGCGAAAGACGATGAATTTCATCAATGAAGAGAATGTCGTGCGGCTCGAGATTGGTGAGCATGGCCGCGAGGTCGCCGGGGCGCTCGAGCACTGGGCCGGAGGTCTGGCGAAGATTGACGCCCATTTCGTGAGCGACGATGTGGGCGAGCGTCGTCTTGCCGAGACCCGGAGGTCCGAAGAGCAGGAGATGGTCGAGCGGCTCCTTGCGACGCTTGGCGGCGGCGATGAAGATCTGGAGCTGCTCGCGGATGGCTTCCTGGCCCACGTATTCGGTGAGAAGCGACGGGCGCAGCGCGCGGTCGACGTTTTCTTCGTTGGGACTGGCCGTGCGGCCGTCGATGATGCGTTCTTCCTCAAGCATGGGGAACCTCGATTAGCGTGCGAGCGTCTTGAGGGCGAGACGAATGCCTTCGCTCACCGTCACGTCGGCGGGAAGCGCGCGCACGCTCGCCTGGGCCTCGCGTTCGGAATAGCCGAGCGCCATCAGGGCGCTCGTGATGTCGGCCTGAGCGGCGCTCGCCGCACCGCCAGCCGGCGCAAAGGCGCTGCCCGCGAGCTTTCCCTTGAGTTCGAGAACCAGACGTTCGGCCGTTTTCTTGCCGATGCCGGGTACTCGGGTGAGAAGCGTGGCGTTGCCCTGCTCGACCGCATCGGCAAGGTCCTGCGCGCTCATGCCGGAGAGCACGGCGAGCGCAATGCGCGGGCCTACGCCTGAGATGCGGATGAGTGCTCGGAAGGTCTGCCGTTCGGCGGCGGTCGCAAAGCCGTAGAGAAGCTGTGCATCCTCGCGCACGATGAAGTGCGTCAGGAGCGTGATTTCGGAGCCTTCGGCGGGCAGATTGCAGAAGGTCGACATCGGAACGTCGACCTCATAGCCCACGCCGCCGACGTCAACGAGAACCTGCGGCGGGATCTTTTCAATGAGTTTGCCGTGAAGTCGTCCGATCATGACGTTTTTCCTTTCTTCGTGAGAAGCGCCGTCCAGGCGCTGCGAGCGCCTGCGGCGCTGCGGCCGCGTCGGGGCGTCGCATAGGTTCGGGACGTGCCGCCCGCCTTTTCAAAGGCGCGCATGCGCAGCGTGTTGGCGCAGCAGAGCGCGCACGCGAGCGCGTCGGCTTCGTCGGCTTGATGTCGAGCAGCATGCCGATCATGCGCTGCACCATGGGCTTGTCGGCGCGTCCGGTGGCGCAGACGGCCTCCTTGATTTCGCTCGGCGTGAATTCTTCGACCTTGAGCCCGGCAAGATCGGCCGCCGCAAGCGCCGCTCCTCTGGCCTGACCGAGAAGCAGCGTGCTCTGGGGGTTGACGTTGACGAAGACGCGTTCGGCGGAGGCCAGCTCGGGCTTCGTGCGTTCGATCACTTTGGAGAGTTCGCGAACGATGTGCCCGAGCCGAGCCGGGAGCTCGCCCGCGGGCACGCGGATCATGCCGCTTTCGATGCGGGTGAATGTCCCGCCCTCGGCGTCAATGACGCCCCAGCCCGTGCGGTTCAGCCCGGGGTCCAGGCCCAGGATCCTCATTGCGCTCGTCAGCGGCCGAAGCCGCCCATGCCGGGGAAGCCGCCACGGCCGAATTGGCCGAGCGCGCGCATCATCTTGCTGAGGCCGCCGCGCTTCATGCGCTTCATCATGTCCTGCGTCTGTTCGAACTGCTTGAGCAGACGGTTGACTTCCTGCACGGGAACGCCCGCACCGGCGGCGATGCGCTTCTTGCGGCTCGCCTTGATGAGGTCGGGCTTGCGGCGTTCGAAGGGCGTCATGCTGTCGATGATGCCCATCGTGCGGCGCACGGACTTCTTGGCCTCTTCGTCGTTGACTTTGGAGGCGGCTTCCTGGAACTGTGCGGGAAGCTTCTCGAGAATGGAGGAGAAGCTCTCCATGTTGTTCATCTGAGCGAGCTGCGCACGGAAGTCGGAGAGGTCGAACTTGTCGCCCTGGCTGAGCTTCTGAGCGAGCTTTTCGGCTTCGGCGATGTTGATCGACTTCTGGACGTCCTTGACGAGGCCCACGATGTCGCCCATGCCGAGAATGCGGGAGGCCATCGCTTCGGGATCGAAGGCGTCGAAGCCCGTGAGCTTTTCGGCCGTGCCGACGAATTTGATCGGCTTGCCGGTGACGTGTCGCACGGAGAGCGCGGCACCGCCGCGGCTGTCGCCGTCGACCTTGGTGAGGATCACGCCGGTGAGCGGCAGCCGCTCGTTGAAGGCCTTGGCCGTGTTGACGGCGTCCTGGCCGAGCATGGCGTCGATCACGAAGAGCGTTTCAACGGGCTTGAGGAAGGTGTTGAGCTCGGCAACCTCCTGCATCATCGCCTCGTCGATGGCCAGCAGGCGGCCCGCCGTGTCGACGATGAGCACGTCGAAGAACTTGCGGCGGGCGTGGTCGATGGCGGCTGCGGCGATGTCGAGCGGCTTCTGGCCGGTCGAGCTCGGGAACCATTCGGCCCCTGCCTGCTCGGTCACGGTCTTGAGCTGTTCGATGGCGGCCGGGCGATAAACGTCGGCGGACACCGTGAGGACCTTCTTTCGCTTCGTTTCGATGAGGTATTTGGCAAGCTTGCCCGCGCTCGTCGTCGTGCCCGCGCCCTGAAGGCCGGCAAGGAGAATGACGGCGGGGGGCTGGGCGTGAAGGTTGATGTCGCGCTCGGAGACCGGCACGTCGCCGCCGATGATCGCGGTGAGCTCGCGCTGCACGACGCCCACCAGGGCCTGGCCGGGATTGAGGTTGCCGACAACCTCTTCGCCCATGGCCTTTTCCTTGATGCGGGCGAGCACCTCGCGAACGACGGGCAGGGCCACGTCCGCCTCGAGAAGCGCAATGCGAACCTCACGCAGCATGTCCTTCGTGTTTTCTTCCGTCAGACGCGCTTGACCGCGCATGGTCTTGACGATTTTGGAAAGGCGCTGGCTTAATGAGTCGAGCATGGTTCTTGAATTCCTGGTGTTGACGGACGGACGCCGGAGCGGGGTCAGTCCGGGAGAGCGGGAGGCGCGCTGCGCCGGCCGCCGGCGCTCCGGAAGGCTGGGCTTGAGGGAGCGCTTTTGAAAATTGGAGTCCGGGACGCGATTTCAGGGATATCTAAGCCCGTTGCGGCTAGAATCTGAATTGCAAGGCGCGTCTTCGGATGCAGTTCGGATCCGCCGCAGGCTTGCGGGAGCGCTTTCGGCCGTTCGGGCCGGAGCGGCCTTCATCGTCCTTCGGCAAACGTCTCATTTTAGTGGGAACGGCCGAGTTTTGCACCGATCCCCAAGCCTCCTCGAGTGCGCCGCCCGACGGCTCCGCCTCGATCGAACCAGACAAAAAAATAAGAGAACACAGAATGAGCATTCTTACCATCTGCACCATCGTCGCTGCGATCCTTTATCTGGGCTCAGGGATGGCCATCATCGGCTCGATGAAGGGCGAGGGCTCGGGAGCCTCCTCCCTCATCCGCTGGCCCGTGCTTGCCGGTCTGGTGATGCAGGGCTACGCTCTTCACGGCGAAATGTTCGGCGAAGGCGCAGTCAATTTCGGTTTCGGCTTCGCCATGTCCGAAATGTTCTTCTTCGCCGTGATCATCCTGCTGATTGAAACGTGGATCCATCGTCTGCACGGACAGTTCGGCATCGTGCTCATCGCCGCCGCCGTCGGCACGCTGAGCCCGCTCGTGTTTTCCGGCCAAGTGATTCCGTCCGTCGAATGGACGACGCTCTTTCGCTGGCATCTGCTGCTGGCCATTGCGGCCTACGCCTTCCTGATGATCGCCTTCGTGCACGCCGTGCTCATGGCGCTCATCAATCGGCGCTTGAAGAGCCCGACGGTCGAGCGTGCGAACTTCCTTGATTCCATGCCCGCGCTTGTCGTCATGGAGCGCATCTTCTTTCGCATCGTGGCCGTGGGCTTTCTCTTCATCACGCTCACGCTGATCGTGGGCGCCCTTGCCACGCAGGAGGCCAAGGGAGTTTATTTCCTCTTTGACCACAAGACGATCCTCACGTGGCTCGCCTGGGTCTTCTTCGGCATCCTGCTTGCAGGCCGCCGTTTTGCAGGCTGGCGCGCCCGCACCGCGCTCAACTGGTTCTGGGCGGGGTTCGTCGTCTTCGTCGTGGCCTATTTCGGCTACAGCTTCATTCAGGAACTGATCCGCTGAGGGAACAACATGGGACGCATCCTCTTCTTCGCGGCTCTTGCCGTTGCTCTGTGGATCGCATGGACGCTCAGCCGCAAGCGCAACAGCCTTGACAACGAGGAGCGGCGGGAGCTCAAGCGCCTTCGCGCAAAGGAGCGCGAGGCTCAGGGGCGCTCGCGTGAGCCGGCAGGCGAATTGATGGTGAAGTGCGACCATTGCGGACTCTACTTCCCGAAGCGCGAGGCCGTCCTCAGCAAGGATCGGGTCTTTTGCTCAAGACGCTGCCGGGATGCGGCTCTGGAGCAGGAATGAATGCCTTTGACGGTTGGCTGCCGGGCATCGCGCATCGTCAATCTCCCCACTTCAACGGGCGTCCCGAAGGGACGCTCGTTTCGTTGGCGGTGCTGCACTACATCTCGCTGCCCGCGGGCTGCTTCCGGGGAGAGGACGTGGACGCCTTGTTCATGGGAAGGCTTGATGCGCAGCGTCGGCCCGAGTACGAATCCCTGCGGGGCCTTCGGGTTTCGTCTCACTTCTTCGTGCGACGCACGGGAGAAATCCGGCAATACGTGAGCGTTTTTGACCGCGCCTGGCATGCCGGCATCTCGTCCTTTGAAGGACGGTCGGGGTGCAATGACTTTTCCATCGGAATCGAGCTCGAGGGCACGGGCGAGACGGTCTTCGAGGAGATGCAGTACCGGTCGCTTGCCCAACTCCTCGCAATGCTGACCGAGGTTTTGCCGATCGAGGCGGTGACGGGGCACGAGCATGTCGCTCCGGGCCGCAAGCAGGACCCGGGCCCCTGCTTTGATTGGGAGCGCGTCCGCCGAATGATTCCGGCGCATGTCAGGATCATCACCGAAGAGCAGCGCATGCCCGAGGGAGCATAGTCTGATATAGTCGACAGAATTTCAAATTCAGGTGTCGTCATCATGCCCAGTCTGCTCACAGGACTCATTCAGTTTGTCTTTACCGCCGTCATGTCGCTTCTCGGCGTGCTGCTGTTGCTGCGCGCCTGGGTCCACGTGTGGGCGTTTTCTCCCCGTCATCCGATCGTGCAGCTTGCCAGACGTGCGACGGACTGGCTCGTGGATCCGCTCTCGAAGATTATTCCGAGGAGCGGGTCGTATGACTGGCCGAGCCTTGCGGCGGCGCTTCTGGCCGCCGTCATCATGGTGCTCATGCAGCGCGTGCTGACCGGCATGCCCTACACGCCGATCGGCCTCGTGATCGCGCCTCTGGCCACCGTGCTTCGCTGGGCGCTCGAAATGACGTCCTGGGGCGTCTTCATTTGGGTGGTGATGACTTGGCTCAATCCGCAGAGCCCGATGACCTATGCGCTCGGCACGCTTGTGGATCCGTTTGTGCGTCCCGTGCGCAGAGTCGTTCCCATGTTCGGCCGCTTTGATTTTTCGCCCATCGTGGTGATCCTGCTGGCCAACGTTCTGCTGATTCTCGTGACGCCGATCTCCCACGGCTACATTCCGCTCTGATTTTCGTCAAGGACGGTCAATGCAGGCGCTCCGGGTCCGTGCAGCTCCGGGGCGCCTTTTGCATGGGGAGCTGCTCAGAAGCCGGCCGTGAGCCCGGCGTCAACGGCAGCCTTGAGCGCCTTCGGGTCAATGCGGTAGCTCGGCCCCGCAGCCGAGGCCTTGGCCGCCCCCATGAAGGCGCCTGCAATGGCGCATCGGACGGGATCAAGCCCCTGCGACATGGCCCAAAGCAGGCCGCCTCGGTAGGCGTCGCCCGCACCAACGGGATCGACCGCCTTGATCTTGCGGGCGGCCACAAAGGTTTCCTCGCCTTGTTGCCAGACGGAGCTTCCACGAGCGCCGTGCGTGCAGAAGACCGCTCCCGTAAGCCGGGAGAGGCCGGCGGGCGAAAGGCCGGTTCGCTCCTCAAACATGAGGGACTCATAGTCGGAGAAGGCGACGGCGGAGGCTGCCTTCGTCAGGGCGAGCAATTCGTCGCCTGAAAAGAGCGGCGTCGTCTGGCCCGGGTCGAAGATGAAGGGGACGCCGTGTGCAATGTAGGCTCGCGCGTGTGCGAGAAGCGTCTCCCGCACGCTCGGCGCAAGAATGCCGCAGGCGAAGGTTTCGCGCGAGGGCCATGAAAGGTTGTCTGCGTGCGCCGTCGCTCCCGGACTGAAGGTGGCGAGCTGATTGCCGTCTCGATCCGTGGTGATCACGCATTGCGCCGTCCACTCGTCGGACAGAACGGTCACGCCGTCCGTGCGAATGCCCAGTCGCTCGAGATGGAGAAGGTAATCGGAGGCATCACGCCCGACGGCCGTCCAGACAAGAGGGTCGCCGCCGAGCTGCTTGAGGCTGTAGGCGATGTTCGCCGCGCAACCGCCGTAGGTGCGGCGCATGGAGGCGGCCTGAAGCGTTGAGTCGGTCGAGCGCCTCTGCCCTGAGCGTGTCGGCAAAGCGCCCCTCGTGAGAGAAGACCGTGTCGTAGGCGATGGAGCCGGAAATGATGACGGTCATGGGCTGGAAGCAAATGAAAGGAGGCGCCCCGGCGAAGCTGCGGGGCGCCCTGAGGGATGGTTACGGAAGAGCAGAGACGGGCTTGACGAGTGCGGAGGCCGCATCGTAGGGCAGCGGCGTCGTAACCGTCAGGCGGACGGAGACGCCGGCGCCCGGCGCAATCGCGTCTCGGCCGCCGTAGCCGTAGTCGGCGGGTTCAAGCACCCGCTGCGCGAGGGTTTCGCCTGCGGCGTCGAGAAGCTTCATCTCAAGAATCGGAAGCGCTTGAGGCAGGTCGGATGTGTTGGCAATGCGGGCGACGACGACGGGAAGACGCCGTGCGACTTCACGGTCCGCGTCGTCCGCCGTCTCCAACGGACGCTCGATTTCGGAGGCTACCTCAAAGGCGGAAGCGTCCTGCCAGACGAAGCCGGGACAAGGGGCCGTGCTGCAGACCTTCTCATAGACGGGGCGCAGCTGAGGCATCGCGCCGAGCACCGTCTTGTGCCCGAGCAGCAGTGCGGCGGCGCAGAGGACGACGACGGCGAGAAGCGCGATGACGGTCCATAGCGCGCCGTGAGAGCGTTCAGAGGGGGCTTGAACTTCAGGGACTTGAGAGGAGACCTGCGTCGCCGAAGGCTCGCGCACGGAATCTCGGGCATCGAAGTCCGTGAGCGAGTCTGCAATGCGGCTCATCACGGCCTCGCCTTCGCGGGCCTCCTTCTGAAGAACGGCCTGACGCTTGGCGGCCTGAGCAAGACGGGCATCAAGCTTTTCGTCGGGCACGCTCAGGCTTTCCGTCTTGTCGGCCGAAAAGCAGGCTTGGCATTCCGTGCAGTGAAGCATGTCGGCGGCGAAGTCGTCCTTGACTCGCCACAGCGCCCCGCAGGCGGGACAGCGAAGAACTTTGGCCATGGAGCCTCCTCGAGAATGACGGTTAAGCGCGGCGTCCGGCGATGCAGACCCAGTCCTCTTCCTGACGCCATACGGACAGCTTGACGGCGGGATCGACGGCGGCGTAGGCGGCGACGACTTCGTCGGCCTGCTTGGCGAGCACGCCCGAGAGCACGAGTGCGCCGCCGGTCTTCACGCGGGCAAGGAGCGCCGGTGCGAGCAGCTTGAGCGGATTAGCGAGGATGTTGGCAACGACGATGTCGTAGGTGCCCTCGGGCATGTCGTCGGGGAGGTAGAACTTCGCCTCCACGTGATTCATGAGGGCGTTGTCGCCTGCGGCCTCGACGGCCTGAGGATCGATGTCGGTGCCTGCAACCTGAGCGGCGCCCACAAGCTTGGCGGCGATGGCGAGAATGCCGGTGCCGCAGCCGTAGTCGAGCACGCTGTCCGTCGCCTTCACGTTGGCGTCAAGCCATTGCAGGCAGAGGTGCGTGGTTGGGTGCGATCCCGTGCCGAAGGCGACGCCGGGATCAAGGCGCACGTTGATGGCGTCTTCGTTGGGCAGGTCGTGCCAAGTCGGGACGATCCACAAACGGTCGGACACCTGAGTCGGCTGGAACTGCGCCTGTGTGATGCGGACCCAGTCGGCGTCCTCCACTTCTTCGGTGCCGAGGAGCTCGGGCTTTTCGCACTTGAGCGCCTTGACGGCGATGGCAAGCGAGGTTTCAAGATCAAAGTCGTCGTCGGCGAGGATGGAGACGATGGAGCGCGGCCAGGCGCAGTTGTCCGGCTCGAGTCCGGGCTCGCCGTAGAGCGGCTTTTCGTCGGTCGATTCGGCGTCGGCGTCTTCAATGGCGGCGGAGAGCGCGCCCGCATCCATCAGCATGTCGGAAAGCGCTTCGGCGCTGCGTTCGTCGGCAAGAATCTTAATCTGGCGCATAAGGTCTCAACGAATAAAAAATGCGGGAGTATGGGCCACTCCCGCAACAGAAAAAAAGGATTACTTGTGGGCTTCCGCGCGGGACCGGAGCTTTTCTTCCAGATAGTGGATGCTGGTGCCTCCCTGGAAGAAGCGTTCGTCGGCGAGCAGTTCGCGGTGGAGCTTCGTGTTGGTCTTGATGCCTTCGACGGCGAGCTCGGAGAGTGCGACGCGCATGCGGGCGATCGCCTGCTCCCGAGTGTCGCCGTGGGCGATGACCTTCCCGATCATGCTGTCGTAGTAGGGCGGCACGGTGTAGCCGGCGAAGACGTGGGTGTCGATGCGGATGCCGGGGCCGCCGGGAAGGTGCCAGGCGGTGACGCGGCCGGGGCTCGGCACGAAGGTGAACGGATCTTCGGCATTGATGCGGCACTCGATGGCATGACCGCGCATCTGGATGTCGCGCTGGCGCACGGAGAGGCGTTCGCCGGCGGCGATGCGGATCTGTTCGCGCACGATGTCGATGCCCGTGATCATTTCCGTGACCGGATGCTCGACCTGGACGCGCGTGTTCATTTCGATGAAGTAGAACTCGCCGTTCTCATAAAGGAACTCGAACGTCCCGGCACCGCGGTAGCCGATGCGGCGGCAGGCTTCCACGCAGCGGCTGCCGAGTTTGTCGATGAGCTTGCGGGGAATGCCGAAGGCGGGCGCCTCTTCGAGCACCTTCTGGTTGCGGCGCTGCATGGAGCAGTCGCGCTCGCCGAGATAGACGGCGTTCTGGAAGTTGTCGGAGAGAACCTGAATCTCGATGTGGCGCGGATTCTCGAGGAACTTCTCCATGTAGACCGTCGGATTCCCGAAGGCGACGCGCGCCTCCTCGCGGGTCATGTTGACCGAGGTGATGAGCGCGGCTTCCGTGCGCACGACGCGCATGCCTCGTCCGCCGCCGCCCCCGGCCGCCTTGATGATCACCGGATAGCCGATCTGGCGGGCGATGCGGAGAATTTCCTGCGGATCGTCGGGCAGCGCGCCGTCGGAGCCGGGCACGCAGGGCACGCCTGCTTCGCGCATGGCCTGCTTGGCGCTCACCTTGTCGCCCATGAGGCGGATGCTCTCGGCCCGCGGGCCGATGAAGGTGAAGCCCGAGCGCTCGACGCGTTCGGCAAAGTCGGCGTTTTCAGAAAGAAAACCGTAGCCCGGGTGAATGGCCTCGGCGTCCGTGACCTCCGCGGCGGAAATGATGGCCGGGATGTTCAGGTAGGAGAGGTTCGATTGGGCGGGTCCGATGCAGACGCTTTCGTCGGCAAGTCGGACGTACTTGGCGTCCGCGTCGGCGGTCGAGTGCACGGCGACGGTCTTGATGCCCATCTCGCGGCAGGCGCGCTGAATGCGCAGGGCGATTTCGCCGCGGTTGGCGATCAGAATTTTTCCAAACATAGCGACGCGTGCGGATTATTCGATGATGAAGAGCGGCTGGCCGAATTCGACGGGCTGGCCGTTTTCGACGCAGACTTCCTTGATCGTGCCGTCCATGTCGGCTTCGACTTCGTTGAGAAGCTTCATGGCTTCAATGATGCAGACGACCTGGCCCTTCTTGACGGTGTCGCCCGCCTTGACGAAGGGATCGGCGCCCGGAGAAGGCGCGCGGTAGAACGTGCCGACCATCGGACTGGCGAGCGGCGTGCCGGTCTGCTGCGGGGCCGCGGGAGCAGGGGCCGGGGCCGGAGTGGCTTCCGGGGCCGGGACGGGAACGGGCATCGGCTGGGCGACGGTGACGGGTTGGTGGACTTGGACGGGGGCTGCGCCGTTTCGGTTGACGATTCGGACCCGGTCATCGCCTTCGGTGATTTCGAGTTCGGCGACGCCGCTTTCGCTCACGAGGTCGATCAGTGTCTTGAGTTTGCGCAGATCCATGATGGTTAAGGCCTTGTTATTTGAAGGAGATTCCGGACGGGGGCGGCGATTGAGGCCGGACGCCCCGGCGTTGTCTCCGTTTCGTATGGAATGAAAATTGTGGGCTGTTGCCTGTGCTGGTGCGGCGCATGTCGTGCTACTTCTCTGAAAATGCGCCAACTTGTTCGCAATTGTCGCTACTTTACCTCAAAAAGTAAAGACCGGAAGCATGCCGCCCGAGGGCGGGAGGTGGATATTTTGTCTGCAAATGTTTGCATGCCGTTCGGTCGACAGCGTCAATGATACCGAGGGCGCGCGTTCATGCCCATGCCGAAAAAAGGCTAATCCACGCCGAGGAGCGTGCGAAGGCCCTGTTCGGAGAGCGTGGCGCGCGCCTCTTCGGGACGCTGCCACTCGTCGGGCAGGGTCGCCTTTGTGCGGGCGGGCATGTTCGTTGCGGTGATGAGGACGACCTCGCCTTGACACGTTGTCCGGAACACGGTCCTGAAGGATCGGCCGCGCTCGAAGGATTCGACAGGTTCATGGTCGATGTTCATGGCGAGGAGCGCGAGGCTCACGCCCTTTGCGTCGTCGGTGCGGATGAGAATGCGAACGGGATCGTCTTCGAGCGCGTCGCCCGAGAGTACGGATCCCGTGAGCTGGGGCGACCAGTCGGAGAGACCGGAGAGAACCGAAAGTGCGGCGAGGCGCTTTTTGCGCAGCTGCGCCTGGTGTGCTTCCGGCTCAAAGCAGGCGAACCAGCGTCGGATTTCGGATGCGACGGCGGCATCCGACGGACGAAGGCCCGTCAGGCGTTCGACGGTCTCGAGGGCCCGAGGCCGCGCCATGCGGTGCGAAGCGATCAAGAGGGCCGCATGAGCGGCGGCGCAAGAGTTGCGATGGTCGGGATGAGCGTCGGTGCGCACGGATCTCTCCGGGAGAAAGGATACGGGATGGAAGACTCGGAACTGAGCGCGGCCCCCCGCCAATGATAGTGCGCGGCGCCCCGGCGGGGCGTGTGGCGGGAGCGCGCTAGAATGAAGCACCTTCCGCCTGCATCCCGGTTTTAGGAGAACGATATGCACATTCATATTCTCGGCATCTGCGGCACGTTCATGGGCGGCGTCGCTCAACTCGCGCGCGAGGCCGGCCACAAGGTGACGGGGTGCGACGCGCACGTCTACCCTCCCATGAGCGATGCGCTTCGCAACGCGGGGATCGAGATCATGGAGGGGTACGACGCCTCGCAACTCGATGCCGTCAGGGCCGATGTCTTCGTGATCGGCAACGCCATCTCGCGCGGCAATCCGTTGCTTGAGGCCATTCTCAACAAGGGGCTTCCCTACACGTCGGGACCGGCCTGGCTTTGCGAACACGTGCTTGCCGGCCGCCACGTGCTGGCCGTTGCGGGCACTCACGGCAAGACGACCACGACGTCGATGCTTGCCTGGATCCTGAAGGAGGCCGGGCTCGAGCCCGGCTTTCTGATCGGCGGCGTGCCTCAGTGGAGTCCGCGCTCCGCCTCTCTCGGTCGCACCGCGCCGATGTCGCCCTTCGTCATCGAGGCCGACGAATACGACACGGCCTTCTTCGACAAGCGGAGCAAGTTCGTGCACTACCGTCCGCGGACGGCGATTCTCAACAATTTGGAATTCGATCACGCCGACATCTTTGAGAATCTGGCGGCCATCGAAAAGCAGTTCCATCATCTCGTGCGCATCATGCCTTCCGAAGGACTCGTCGTGGCGAACGGCCGCTGCGAGGCGCTCGACCGGGTGCTGGCCAAAGGGTGCTGGAGCGCGCTTGAGCGCTTCGACGCGGAAAACGGCTGGACGCTGACGGCGGACGATGAAGTGTTGTTCGAGGGGAGAAGCTTCGGACGGCTCCGCCTGACCATGCCTGGGCGCTACAACGGACTCAACGCGCTTGCCGCCGTCGCCGCCGCGCGCAGCGTCGGCGTGTCTCCCGAGAAGTCTCTCGAGGCGCTGGCTGCCTTTGCGGGCGTCAAGCGCCGCATGGAGATCAGAGGGATCGCGGACGGCGTGACGGTGATCGACGACTTCGCACATCATCCGACCGCGGTTGCGGAGACGATCCATGCTGTAAAAAGCCGCATGACGTCCGGAAGGCTTCTGGCCGTGCTCGAGCCGAGAAGCAATACGATGAAGCTCGGCACGATGAAGGACAGGCTTGCGGACTCGCTGCGGGAGGCCGACGAGGTGTTCTGCTTTGCGGGACGGGGCGTCGCGTGGGAGCCGGCCGAAGTGCTCGACGTCATGGGCGAGCGTGCGTTCTGCACGCATGAGCTCGATCTCCTCGTCAAGGCCGTGCTCAAGGCGGCCCGGCCGGGAGACACCGTGCTCTGCATGAGCAACGGCGCATTCGGCGGCATTCACGAAAAGCTCCTCAAGGGGCTCGCCGAGCGCCGCGCGGCGTGAAAAAGAGGTCCGAACATGACGATTATCTATCTGCACGGCTTTTTGTCGTCGCCCGAATCCAACAAGGTCCGCGTGCTCCGAAAGGCTGCGCCCGCCGGCGTTCGAGTGCTTGCGCCCGATCTGAACGTTCCGCCCCTTGAAGCCGACCGGATCATCTCCGAGGCGATCGAGCGCGAGGGAACGCAGGGGCTTTCGGTTGTGGGCTCGAGTCTCGGCGGCTTCTGGGCCGCCCGTGCGGCCGTCCGCTATGGGCTTCGCTGCGCGCTTCTCAATCCCTGCTTCAATCCCTGGGTCTTCGTGTCCGCTCATACGGGCATTCAGACCGTGTTCGGAACGAACAGAACGGTCGACGTGAAGGCTTCGGCTGCGGACGAACTCAGGACGCTGGCTCAAGCCGTGTCTCCCCTAGCGGTCGCGCCCGAACGTACGCTCGTCGTGCTGGGGACCGCCGACGAAACGCTGGACTGGCGGGCCGGAGCACAGGCTTACGCCGCCTGCAGGCAGGTGATTCTTCCGGGAGAGGATCATCGCATTTCGCGCATCGAGGCCGTGATGCCCCGCATCATGGACTTTCTGCTCGAAGAAGAAGGCTGATGTTCAGGATGCCCTGCGGCGGGCGGTCAGCCCCTTGTTTGGGCACAATATTTGGCACAATAGGGAGCATTTTCCCAGTACCACACTCATTCGCCGCGAGCGGATGTAAAGCGAAAGATTCATGAATCTCTTTTTTGAAGAAGACGGCTCCTTCAAGGCGGGCACCGTGCTCAGCCAGGTCGGCAATGCCTATCAGGTGCAGCTTCCGACGGGGCGCCGCACGAAGATCAAGGCTTCGCACGCGTTTTTTGAGTTCGAGCAGCCGTCCCCGGCAGATCTCGTCAGCCGCGCTCAGGCCATGGTTCCGGAGCTTGATCCGGCCTTCTTGTGGGAGGTCGCGCCGGAGGGCGAATTCACGTATGCGGATCTTGCCGCGGACTACTGGGGCGGCTCGGCCGGTCCCGTTGAAAAGGCGGCGCTTCTCTGGGCGCTCCACGGCAATCCCGTCTACTTCTACCGCAAGGGACGCGGCGGCTACCGCCGCGCGCCGCAGGACATTCTTCAGAAGGCGCTCGAAGCGCTTGAGAAGAAGCGCCGTCTTGAGGAACAGCGCAAGGCTTGGACGGCCGAGATGGTGGAGGGAGGTCTTCCCGACGTCATCCGCCGAAATGCCATGACGCTGCTCATTCGTCCGGACAAGAACGGCATCGAGTGGAAGGCGCTGAACGATGCGTCCGCCGAAACACGCCAGACGCCGCTTCGCCTGATGCTTTCGCTCGGCGGCATCGCTTCGCCCTGGCGCTGGCATGTCGACAGCTTTTACGCGATGAACTTCCCGCAGGGCCGCGGCTTTCCGGCTGATCTTCCCCTGCCGCCCGATGCGGACTGGTCGCAGTACCCGCTCGCCGACGTCAAGGCCTTTTCGATCGACGATTCCGACACGACCGAGGTGGACGATGCGGCGAGCGTCGTGCATCTTGAGGGCGGTCGCACCCGCGTGGGCATCCACATTGCCGCGCCCGCACTGGGCATCGGGCGGGATGATCCGCTCGACAGGATCGCGCGCGCCCGCATGAGCACGGTCTATGCGCCGGGGCTCAAGACGACGATGCTGCCCGAGCCGTGGATCAAGGCGTTTTCGCTCGACGAAGGCCGCGCCGTGCCTTGTCTTTCGCTTTACGTGACGGTGGACGACGAAACCTTTTCCGTTGAAAAGACCGAGACGAGGCTCGAGCGCGTGAGCGTCGCGCGCAATCTGCGCTACGACAAGATCGATGCCCTCGTGACTGAAGAGGCCATCGAGGCGGGGACGCTTGAGGTGGAGTTCGCCAATGAGATCTGCTGGCTCTGGCGCTTTGCCAAGAAGCTTCAAAAGGATCGCGAGGAGGTGCGGGGCCGCCCCGAGCCCGTCGGCCGCGTCGACTGGTTCTTCGCCCTTGAGGGCGAGGGCGAAGATGCGCTGATTCGCGTCAAGGGTCGCCGGCGCGGTGCGCCGCTGGATCTCTTGGTTGCCGAACTCATGATTTTCGCCAACAGCACCTGGGGCCTGTGGATGGAGGAGCACGGAACGCCGGGCATCTACCGTTCGCAGCGCATGGGTCGCGTGCGCATGAGCACCACGCCGGGGCCGCATGACGGCTTGGGCGTGCTGCGCTACGCTTGGAGCACGTCGCCGCTTCGCCGCTACGTCGACCTCGTCAACCAGCGCCAGATGATTACGGCCGTGCTCGGCGAAGCGCCCGCTTATCAGGGCAACGACGTCGAGCTCTTCACGATCGTGAGCCAGTTTGAAAACATCTATGCGCTCTACGGCGACTTCCAAACGCGCATGGAGCGCTACTGGTCCCTGCGATGGATCATTCAGGAAGGCGTCGGCCAGATCGAGGCCATCGTCGTCAAGGGCGATCTGGTGCGCATCGACGGGCTGCCCTTCATGCAGCGCGTACCGGGCCTTCCGGAAGATCTGCCCCGCGGACGCAAGGTGCTTCTGCAGATCATGGGCTGCGACCTTGTGGATCTCGTGATGGACTCCCGACTGCTTCGTGTCCTTGACGAGACCGACGACATGGCGGACGAGGAAGAGGAAGAAGAGGGAGAAGGGATGCAGGCCCTTGATGCGCAGGTCGCAGGCGAGGCCGGCGAAGGCGAGGGCGTTGCGGTCGAGCGGTCCGATTCGGCTGAGTCCTGAGCCGGGAACTGATCCCGAGGCGGCCGCTTCGCGCGCGTTTTTTGAGCCGTCCGCCCATAAATATTGAGCGGTGCCTACCCGAAGCCGGTGCTCTCGTGGTAGGCTCCCACCTGCAAAAAGCCATGACGGGTTCCGAGCCCCTCCCTTCAGGGGCTCTTTTAGTGTTTCGGAGAAGGTGATGCCTCACAGTCTGAAGGATTACGACGAGCTGCATGACGGCCAGGGTCACCTTGTCCGCGACTCCGAAGAGGCCTCCCGCGCACTCGAGTGGGTGCAGCAGATTCTGGAAAAGGATCAGGAGGAGCATCGCGGAGGCGTCGAGCGAAAGGGCGACGAGGACGACGAGGCGCTGCCCATCAGCGACGAGGCGGCTGCTGAACTGCGGCGGCTGCTTGAGCCTCTTCATCCCGCCGACGTGGCCTGGATTCTTGAGGCGCTGCCGCTTGACGAGCGTCTGGCGGTTTGGAACCTCGTCAAGAGCGAGTCCGACGGCGACATTCTTGTCGAGGTCAACGACGGCGTTCGTGAAACCCTGATCGAC
>CABUOH010000010.1 GCA_902493085.1 uncultured Sutterella sp.
TTTGACGAACCGACGTCCGCTCTTGACCCGGAAATGATCAATGAAGTGCTTGACGTGATGGTTCAGTTGGCCAAGGAAGGCATGACCATGATGGTCGTCACCCACGAAATGGGCTTTGCTCGCAAGGTGGCTGACCGCGTGATCTTCATGGACGCTGGCGAAATCATCGAAAATCTCCCTGCACAGGAATTTTTCAACTCGCCTCACACCGAACGTGCTCAGCAGTTCCTCTCCAAGATTCTGCAGCACTGATCGTTCGACGCTCAAGCTTTCCGAAGCCCCCGCCGTTCCCCCGGCGGGGGTTTATCATTTTTACCAACCCTCAGTGTCATGGCACGGGTTATCATTAGTCGGTTGTACAGCTTTTTTTTCGCAAAGAAGGACCGTCAAATGAGCCACACTCATGCATTCAATGCCGCGTCAGCTCTCCAGCTCGGGCAGGAAGTGCTGACCCAGGAGGCCGATGCGCTTACGCACCTGGCCTCCACTCTCGGCAGCGAATTCACGGACGCCGTTTCTCGCATTCTCTCCTGCAAGGGGCGTCTGATCGTGTCCGGCGTGGGCAAGTCCGGCCACATCGGCCGCAAGCTTGCCGCCACCTTTGCCTCCACTGGCACGCCCGCCTACTTCGTGCACGCAGCTGAGGCCGCTCACGGCGACCTTGGCATGATCACGGCCGATGACGTCGTGCTCGCCATTTCATACTCTGGCGAAACCAACGAACTTCTCACCATCGTCCCCACGCTCAAGCGCGAGGGAGCTACGCTCATCGCTATCACGGGAAATCCGAACTCCAGTCTTGCGCTGCATGCCGACGTGCATCTGAACTGCCATGTCAAACGCGAGGCTTGTCCGCTCAATCTGGCTCCCACGACATCCACAACCGCCACGCTCTCACTAGGCGACGCACTTGCCGTTGCGACGCTCTCCGCCAAGGGTTTCACGAAAGAAGACTTCGCGCGCAGTCATCCCGGCGGCGCTCTCGGCCGACGCCTGCTCATCCACGTTCAGGACATTATGCGCACAGGCGCCGACATTCCTGCCGTCCGCGAAGAAGTCGGAGTACTGGAAGCAGTTCGGGAGATCACGAAGAAGCATATCGGCATGACCGCAGTCGTCGATGATGCCGGCCGCGTGACCGGCATCTTTACCGAAGGTGATCTCCGGCGCCTCATCGAGCGTCTTGGCGACATCCGCCCGTGCGTTATGAAGGACGTGATGATCCGCAATCCCAAGACCATCCGAGCCCAAGAGCTGGCCGCCTCCGCCGTCAAGCTCCTCGACACCTTCCATTGCAATCAGCTTCTCGTCGTTGACGAAGACAACAAACTCATCGGAGCACTGCACCTGCACGATCTGATGACGGCAAAGGTTCTTTGATTCGTCTGCAAGGAGAGTTGTCATGACCACAGTAAATGAGCGTGCGGCCCGAATCAAAATGGTCGTTCTCGACATCGACGGCGTGATGAGCGACGGAACGATCAACGTTTCAGGCTCGGGAGAGCTCTACAAGAGCTTTTACGTTCGCGACGGACTCGGCATCAAGATGCTGCAAAAGCATGGCATTGAGATCGCCATCATTACCGGACGCACTTCTGACATCGTTGCTGAACGCATGAAGGAACTCGGCATCACCCGCATCTCGCAGGGCCAGCGCTTCAAGACCACCGCCTACGAAGCCCTTCTCAAAGAGGCCGGACTCTCCGACGAACAGGTCGCCTATATGGGTGACGACGTCCCCGATCTGCCACTCCTGATGCGTGTCGGGCTCTCCACGACTCCGTCCGACGGAAATCCGGAGGTTTTGAACTATACTCACTGGCAGTCCCGCTTCCCAGGCGGCCGTGGCGCCGTCAGGGAACTGTCCGAACTTATCCTCAAATCCCAGGGCGCATGGGATACACTCGTGCACGCCACCTACGTCCTCGGCAGATAATGATTCACCGCAGCCTAGTCCTCCGCGAACGCATCACCGCCATCATCGGCGCGGCCCTGCTGCTGTTGCTCGTCGGCGCAAGCTACTATTACTCGATTCAGACGCGCATCGAGACACTGAAATACATTCCTAGCGAAACGAGTCCTGACTTTTCAGCTCGCCGCGTCACATTGACCGACTTTGACGAACGAGGCATTGCAAAGGCTCGTCTTGCCGCTCGCACAATGGAGCACTTTTCCGACGAGCGCATGCGCGCCACGGACGCCAGCTACCATTCCCTCAAACCAGACAAGCCGCAGCTCTCCCTCATCGGGGATCGGGCCTGGAGCAACGACAGTCTTGAGACGATAGAACTCGAGGGCAACGTGTTGCTTCAGCGGGCTCCCTTTGAGGACGAGCCTGATCTCTTTTTCACAACCGAATACGTCAAGGGATACCTCGATACCTATCAGTTCGAGACCGACAGGAAGGTTTACATGCGCCGCGGCATCGACACCACGGAAGCCTCGAACGGCATGAAGTACAACAACATCCTGCATACCGTCGAACTAGAAGGCGACGTCGTCTCCGTCTTCCATCCCAACGCGCAGTCCACCGACAACTCCGCCAACGCAGCCCAAAAATGAAGAAGTCTATCGTTTTCAGCATCCTCGCCGCCATCGCCGCGCCGACCTGGGCCCTGAGCACAGACCAAAACCAGCCCATTGAAGTTCATGCCGACAAGTTCAATGGCGACGAAGTCAAGCAGACCGCCGTTTACTACGGCAACGTCGTCGTAGACCAAGGTTCGATGAACCTTAGCGGCGCCCGCCTCGACCTTGCGATCACACCCAAGGGCTATCGTCTCGCCACAATCACGGGCTCTCCCGCCCGCTTCAAGCAGCAGCGCGATCCGAAGACCCAAGGCGTTGAAGAGTGGGTGCACGCGCACGCAAGCCGCATCACCTACGACGAAGAGACGGACAAAATCACGCTTGAAGGCAAGGCTCATCTTTCGCGCAGCGAAAACGGCCAGCAGAAGGATATGACCAGCGGCGAACGCATTGTCTACGACATGCGCAACGCCCGCTCCGAAGTCCACAGCGGGGAGGGCAAACGCGTCACGACGATCATCGCCCCCCGCTCCCAGTCCGACTCCGGCGCGCAGCGTCAAGGCACGTCCCTTTCCAACTCCACCAAGCTTCAGCAGTAACAGGACCTCAGCGTGACAGAAAACGCACAAGTTAATCATCCCCGCGCCCATACGCTTGAGGCAGCAGGCCTCAAAAAGCACTACGGGCCGCGCAATGTCGTCAAGGGCGTCAGCCTCGCCGTCAAATCGGGCGAAGTCGTGGGGTTGCTCGGCAAAAACGGCGCCGGCAAGACAACCACCTTCTACATGGTCGTCGGCCTTGTCGTAGCCGATGACGGCAAGATCCAACTCGACGGACAAGACATCACGCACATGCCCATCTACAAGCGTGCGCGCATGGGGCTCTCCTATCTGCCTCAGGAAGCGAGTGTCTTCCGAAAGCTCTCCGTTGAAGACAATGTCCGAGCCATTCTCGAGCTTCAGGTGGACGATGACGGCAAACCGTTGTCGAAGAGCGTGATCGAAGCCCGTCTCAATCAGTTGCTCGAAGAGCTTCAAATCCAGCATCTGCGTACGAACCAGGCCATTTCGCTTTCGGGCGGCGAGCGTCGCCGCACGGAAATCGCCCGCGCCCTTGCTGCAAATCCCCGCTTCATTCTGCTCGATGAACCGTTCGCCGGCGTCGATCCTATTGCCGTCATCGAGATTCAGCGAATCGTGCGTTTCCTCAAGGAACGCAACATCGGAGTCCTGATCACCGACCACAACGTCCGTGAGACTCTCTCAATCTGCGACCACGCCTACATCATCAACGAGGGCGAGGTGCTCGCATCGGGCACGCCCGACGAGCTCGTCAACGACCAGGCAGTGCGCAAGATCTATCTCGGCGAAAACTTCCGAATGTAGCCTTATCCTTATGGAAACCCACCTCCTCGCCACACTCTCCCAACAGCAGGTTCTCTCTCAGGAGCAGCAGCAATCGTTGCGCATTCTGCAGATGCCTACGCAGGAACTGTTGGGCGAAATCGATCTCATGCTCGAGACCAACCCTTTGCTTGAAGTGGAAGAGCCTTCGTTGCCCGCCCAAAACGACGGAGAAACACAAGGAAAGGAACGTGAAGACCATCGGGATGACCGAGACGAGGACGATTCCGAATTTGACGCTGGACAGGCTGAAATTCCCGTCGACCAACCCTATGAAGCTTGGCAAGGCGCCCCTTTGGACGAGGCCCCCTTTGAACGCATCCCGGCTCCCGAATCGTTCCGAGACAGTCTGCTCGCCGACCTTGGTTGCCTGCCGCTCACTCAACGCCAACATCTGCTCCTCGCCTGCCTTGTCGAGGAGCTTGACGACCGAGGCTTCTTTACATCCCCATTCGAAACGCTCACCCGCTGCTATGCACGCATTCTCAAGGAAGAAGGCATTGAAAATGTAACGGCAACCGAATGGCGCGAAGCGCTGACCGTCCTGCAAAGCATGGATCCTCCCGGCATCGGCACTACGGGACCTGTTGAAGCCCTCCTGAAGCAAATCGACCGCATTGACCCCTGCACGATGCACGCCTCGGCACTCGAAACACTCAAGCGCATTGTTGGCCGCCATCTCGACAAGGTCGCGGCCGACAATCGTTCAGCCTTGCTCAAACTTGCCGGAGGAAAGTCCGCAATTCTCGACGAAGCACTCCGCATGCTGCGCACCCTGTCGCCTTATCCAGTTGCACGCGAGGCCAACACGCTCTACATTGTTCCGGATGTCGTCGTACGAACGCAGAATGGCGTGAGCACAGCGCATCTCAACTCGGCCGCGCAGCCGCGCCTTCATCTCCGCTCCGAGGTTGCGCAAGGCACGATCGCCCCTACGAGCCGTCGGATTCTCTTGGGGGAAGCCAAAGCATTTATCCAACGCCTCGAAGCACGTCGTGCCACACTGCAACGCCTCGCCGATGCCGTCGTTGCGCGTCAGCAGGGCTACTTTGAGTACGGCCCCGCTTCATTGCGGCCGATGACGCTCAGCCAGATTGCCGAAGAGCTCGGCCTTTCCGTTCCTACGGTCTCCAGAGCCGTTTCCGGCAAATTCATTGCCTGCTGTCAAGGCACGGTCGAAATGCGCTCGCTTTTCAGCTCCGTCTCCTTCAGCAATCAGAGCGGAAGCGCCGAAGAACAGGGAGCATCGGAAATTCAAGCCCTGATCCGCAAGCTGATTGAAGCCGAAGATCCCAAACAGCCTCTTTCGGACGAGGTGCTCTGTGAACTACTCCAGAAAAAAGGGGTTCCCATCGCCCGGCGCACAGTCGCCAAATACCGCACCTGCGCCGGCATCCCCTCGGCCCGCTCTCGCCGCAAGTTCTGATTTCCCCATTTGGTACACTGAACGAAGTTCTCGACTAGACGGCTCCTTCAGACCGTCCGACGCGCCATGAATCTTCTCGCTCCTCTGCTTACTCTTGAAACCGTTCGCCTCAATCTGGACGTCGTGAGCCGCAAGCGCCTCTATGAAGAGGCCGGTCTCGTCTTCGAAACCTCAGCCGGCCTTTCCCACACGGAAGCCTTTGACGCACTCTTTGCGCGCGAAAAGCTCGGTTCCACCTGTCTCGGCAGCGGTTGCGCACTTCCGCACGGGCGCCTTGAGGGCATTGTTGAACCGGCCGCTGTTTTTCTAAGAACCTCCACGCCGCTCTCGCTCGACGCCCCCGACGGCCGCCCAGTCCAACTCTTCCTCTGCCTGCTCATTCCGGAAAACGATGACGGCATGTATCTGAAGATACTGCGCGAGGCCGCCAGCCTCTTTAACAATCGCCCGCTCAAGAATGCCCTGCTTCACGCAGAGTCCGAGATTGAGATTTGCGAACTCATTCACAACTGGACCCCGCCATCCGACCTTCACTACGAGCAGGATTTTTCCGACGACGAAGACATCTGACCAACACGCATACGGAGGCAGCGCCATGCAACTCATCATCGTGACCGGCATGTCCGGCGGCGGCAAGTCCATTGCCATCCGCCAGCTTGAGGACTGTGGCTACTACTGCATCGATAATCTGCCCGCAGCCTTTCTGATCCCTGTGGCCCAGGACCTCCGCACGCACGGCATCAAATCCGCCGCCGTGGCCATCGACGCCCGCAGCCAGAGTACGTTTGACGGCTCTCTCAAAGCAATCCACGAGTTGGAGGAAGCCGGCCTTGACGTCCGCATCCTCTTTCTCACAGCTTCTGATCAAGAGCTCGTCAAACGATTCTCCGAGACACGCCGCCGTCACCCGCTTTCAACGCTTGCAGCGAGCCGCGACCAAATCGTCACGCTTCAGGAGGCCATAAGCCGTGAGCGGGATCTTCTGGCCCCCATTTCAGCCGGTGCCGCCTTGATGGACACCACGGGCATTCTCTCCTCTCAGCTTCGTGAGTGGGTAAAGGAATTCGTCGAACAGCCTCAGGCCAAGATGACGCTTACATTCGAATCCTTCGCCTTCAAGCACGGTCTTCCCGTCGCGAGCGATTTGGTCTTCGACGTCCGTTGCCTGCCTAACCCCTACTACGATCCGGCACTGCGTCCCCTGACGGGCCGAGACAAGCCCGTCGCAGACTATCTGCGCACATTCCCAACCGTTATCAACATGGTGGACGACATCGAAGGCTTCATCCGCAAATGGCTCCCGGCCTACATTGCACAGAACCGACACTATCTAACCATCGCGATCGGCTGCACGGGAGGCCAGCATCGCTCCGTCTTCGTAGCTGAAGAGCTCGGCGCCCGATTTCGAGATACCGACGGCGTCGTCGTGCGCCATCGCATCATTGAACAAAAAGCCCTGCTTTCGGGTGAAAAAGCCGTTCAAAACGAGGGCAGTTGACTCAGAAGAGCGTCGGGCGAAAGTCCCGCTCATCCCGGCAGATTTTCAAAAGCTTCGCCACCGGCGTAGGCAAGCCGATCGATGCCGTATCCTCGGGAGCAAAAGGCGTGAAGCCCTCCGGTGCGCATCCCGCAATCAGATCCACGGACACTGGATGAATGATGAGTCGATAATGGGTGAAGTCATGCACCAACGGCTCGAATTTGATCGTGCGAAGGATTCCGCCCTCGAGTTCAGGGCAGACCGATAGCGGATCCGGCGCTTCCATAGGTTTATCCTGCTGATGGACAGGCGGCGTCCAGAGACCGCGCCAAACGCCCTTTTCCGTACGGAGACGCAGCCATACTGACTGCCCCGTAAATGCAAACACCATGACCGCATGCTTCACCGGACGTTCCCGACGAGGCTTTCTGCCCGGATAATCTGCGACCCGTCCCGCCAGACGAGCGCCGCAGCAGTCCGCCAATGGGCAAGCGCCGCAGTCTGGGCTGCGCCTGCAGAGCATCGCCCCAAAATCCATCAATGCCTGCGTATAAGCCGGCATGAGGTCCGCTGCCGGCAACAGCGAGGCGGCGAGCTCGCGGATTGCCTTCACGAAGGCAGGCTGGGCGGCATTACCCTCGACCATGAACACGCGCGCAAGCACGCGCTGAGCATTCCCGTCCGCCATAACGGCTCTCTCGCGAAAAGCGAAGGCGGCGACGGCCCCAGCAGTCGAAGGGCCGAGTCCAGGCAATTCTTCAAGCGCCTGAGCGGTTTTGGGGCACTTCCCGTCCATTTCGTTAACAATGATCCGCACAGTCTTGAGAAGATTTCGAGCGCGCGAGTAATAGCCAAGCCCGGCCCAAAGCGCCATCACGTCATCGTCAGCCGCAGCCGCCAGAAGCGCCGGCGTAGGGAAGGCCGCCATGAAGGCATGGTATTTTGGAAGAACCGATACGACCTGCGTCTGCTGCAGCATCACTTCTGAAACGAGTCTCGGATACCAGTCCTCAACTTGCCACGGCAAGTCGTGTCTGCCGCAGGCTTTATGCCAGTCAATGATTGCATCTGCAAATAACTTCCGGGGATCCCGCATGCCGCATTCCTTGAAATTTCGAGGTAAAGTACGGAGACACTCTACACCAACGGCTTCCCTAGCCTCCATTCACTCATGACCGGAAAACTATTCAAAATAGCGGCCGTGCTCGCCGCCTTCGCCGCAACCGCAGGCTGCGCGGCAGCATTTCCGGGCGCCGACTCAAATTCGTCCGAATCGCGCGACACGGCCCAGTCCCTCTATGAGGTCATAGCCGCCGAAATCGCTGCGCACAGAGAACAGCCCGAAATTGCACTGGCCCTTCTCGACAAGACGCTTGAACGCACGAAGTCTTCCGAGGTGGCCGAACTCGCTTGGCGCACGGCTCTTCAGACGCAGCGGCCTGAAATCGTGCTTGAACAGGCCCGCGCTTGGGCCGCAATCGATCCGAAGGCAGAACTCGCGCAGCGGACGATCCTCGTCAACGCCGTCGAAAGAGGCCTTCAGTCCGAATATAGCGAACAATTGTCGCGCCTCTATGCAGGCGCAGACGACAAGGCCGCATTGATTGCAGACGTCACAACTCTTCTCTCTCAGCCCGACGTCGCCTCCTCCGAACTTGAATCCGTCCTGTCTCCGTACTGGGAAAAAGAGAGCAAAAGCGCCAAGGTCAAGCCCCCCGCCGGCCTTTTCCGAAAAGCACGCCACGACATTCCCGGCGCCTGCCGCGCCGGCAGAGCCGCCATTCGGCTTTCGCCTGAGAACGAACAGGTGCTCACCTCGGCAGCCGACCTCTGTTGGCAGGCCGACCGAGCCCAGACGGAGGCCATGCTCAAAAACTACCTCTCCAAGCATCCAGACGCTTCGGCCGTGAGACTCATCCATGCCCGGGTGCTCTCCCGCACGGGCCGATTCGACGAAGCCATGAAGGACGTCGACCGTGCCGTCAAGGACTCTCCCGACACGGCTCTCGTTGCACTCAACGCCGGCCAGGTGGCAACGGACTGCCGCGCCTTCCTGAAGGCTGAAGAGTATTTCTCCCGCTACATCGACCTTGTAGCCGAACAAAACCCCGAAGCAGACTTCGCCAGCAGCGACATCTGGCTCAAGCTCGCGGGTGTCATGCACGAAAACGGACGCCACCAGGAAGAGGCGGACGCGCTCGCCTCTCTCACCGACGGCGAGCTTGCGCCTCAGGCCCGGCTTCGCGAAGCCGCAGCTCTTGCCGAGATAAAAAGAGTCGAAGACGCACGGACCGTGCTTCAAAACGCCGCCGAAGACTATCCGGAGCACTTCAACCTCTTCAGGACGGGAGAGGCTCAGATGCTCATTGAGGTCGGAAGGCCCGAAGACGCGATGTTCGTCATGACGGCGGCCTGTGCAAAACTGCCCGACGACGTCTCCCTCGCATACGACGCGGCGATGATCGCTCAGAATGTCGGTCGGTTGGATAAAGCCGAGTCCATTCTCCGGAACATTCTCTCGGCCGATCCCGACCACGTTCAGGCCGGCAATGCGCTCGCCTATCTTTGGGTAACCCGTGACACGAACCTGCCTGAAGCTAGACGACTTCTTGAACATGCCTACCGTCTGTCGCCCGTCGATCCTTACGTGCTCGACAGCATGGGCTGGCTCTGCTTCAAGGAAGGCCGCTACGACCAAGCGGCTGAGTTTACGCTTGCATCGCTCAAGCGTCTCTTTGACGTCGAAGTGGCCTGCCATCTAGTCGAAATCCTCGCCGTTTCCGGTCGTAACCGAGAAGCCGAAAAGCTCTTCCGGGAGCTCGAGCAACGCGCCGGTTCAGATGCTCGCGTGCTTGACCTTGCCAAACGCCTCAAATACGGCTCTACGGACACCCCATGAAACGCCGCACCCTTTTGTCGCTCTCGACCGTAGTCTTGATGCTCGGCGGTTGCGCAACCAAAGAAATCCCGCTTTTTGAACGGAGCGGGCGGTTCTCGTTCGTTTCATTCTCCCCAGCAGGGAAGCGTGAAGCGGTCAACGGCCGATTCTCTTTGTGGCGCACCCCCGCCAGCCTGAACCTCAATCTGATGACGCCGCTCAACGGCATTCTTGCCCGCATTGAAGTCACCCCGCGAGGCGCTGTGCTTCAGACAGCTCGAGACGAACGATCCTTCAGCGCCCCCACCGCCGAGGAACTCTTGACGCGCGCGACCGGCATCTCCATTCCCGTGGAAACGCTCGAACAGTGGCTAACGACGACCGACGATCAGATTGCGGAATACGACTGGAACGTCCGCGTGCTCAAGCGCAGAAGCGACGGCATGCCCGGCACGATCCGCGCTTCGTCCGCTGATTCCGCCGTATCTCTCACTCTCATAATGGACGAAGACTGACAATGTTGTCCGACAGCGCCTTGCTTGGCTTGCCCGCCCCGGCCAAGCTCAATCTCTTTCTGCACGTCCTGGGCCGGCGCCCTGACGGCAAGCATCTGCTTGAATCCGTCTTCACCCTTATAGATCTGCATGACACGATCGATCTTTTCAGGCTCGAGACGCCGTCCATCGAGCGCACGGGAGACGTGATCGGTGATCCTGAGAAGGATCTGTGCGTGCGCGCAGCACGGCTTCTCATGGAAACTTTCAACGTCGAGGGCGGCATCCGAATTCATGTCAAAAAGCGCATCCCCGCCGGTGCGGGCTTGGGCGGCGGCAGCTCCGACGCAGCCACGACACTTATCGGCCTCAACCGACTCTTCGGCCTGAACCTCTCCCGAGAGATTTTGATGGACATCGGCGAAATGCTCGGAGCCGATGTTCCCTTTTTCATTTTTGGTCAGACGGGTTTTGTGGAAGGCATTGGAGAGATCATTACGCCCCTTTATTTTCCAGAAGCTTCGTATGCCGTCATTTGGCCCGGCCGCGGCATTTCGACAGCTGAGATTTTTGCTGCGCAAAACTTGACAAGGAATACCAAATCACTGAAAATAGACATCCTTTCAGGCAAGGCACTGGATATTTGGCCGAATCTGTATGGGCACAACGACCTGCAGAGCGTGGCGCAAGCGCTAGAGCACCGAGTGACAGAGAGTCTCGAATTGCTCGCCTGCGGCACTTACGCTGCCAGAATGACCGGTTCCGGCAGCGCCGTCTTCGGCGTCATCGCCGACCCCGGCAGCTACAGGCTGCCGCAGCTGCCGGACGGCTGGAAGGGATTTGCCGTAAAGTCACTCCGCGAACACCCGCTCTCGGCTTGGCTTGACTAAATAACAATCGGTAGGGGTATAGCCAAGCTGGCCTAAGGCACCGGATTTTGATTCCGGCATTCGAAGGTTCGAATCCTTCTACCCCTGCCAACACAAAAGCGAAAAAGGATGGGAGGCAACATAATGCACTCCCTTTCTTTTTTCAGGGCCGTCTTTGTGTTACCCTGACGGCTTCCCTGTTGTTAACTGCGAGAGCGCAAGCCCCCGCCCACGAAAAGAGCTTAAGTCATGGATCCCATGGTTCCGGAAAGTATGATGGTCTTCACGGGCAACGCCAACCCGAAACTTGCCCAGGCTGTCACGAAATATCTCAACATTCCCCTTGGCTCCGCCACCGTCAACCGCTTCAGCGACGGCGAAGTCATGGTTCAACTGCTCGACAATGTGCGCGGCAAGGATGTCTTCATCCTTCAGAGCACTTGCGCTCCGACGAACGACAACCTGATGGAACTCATGATCATGGTTGACGCCCTCAAGCGCGCCTCCGCCCGCCGCATCACGGCTGCGATCCCCTACTACGGTTATGCCCGTCAGGATCGCCGTCCGCGTTCCACTCGCGTGGCCATCTCCGCCAAGGTCGTCGCCAACATGCTTCAGTCCGTCGGCGTTGACCGCGTCCTTACGATGGACCTGCATGCCGACCAGATCCAGGGCTTCTTTGACATTCCGGTCGACAACATCTATGCCACCCCGGTGCTTCTCAACGATCTCGTCGAACGCCAGTACGATGATCTGATGGTTGTTTCGCCGGACGTCGGCGGCGTCGTCCGCGCCCGCGCCATGGCCAAGGCTCTCGAAGTGGATCTTGCCATCATCGATAAGCGCCGTCCGCGCGCCAATGTCGCAGAAATCATGAACATCATCGGTGAAGTCAAGGGCCGCACCTGCGTCATTACCGATGACATCGTTGACACGGCCGGTACGCTCTGCAATGCTGCCGGCGCCCTAAAGGATCGCGGTGCCAAGCGCGTCGTCGCCTACATCACCCATCCCGTGCTCTCCGGCGCCGCCGTGGAACGCATTACGAACTCCGCTCTCGACGAGCTGGTCGTCACGGATACGATTCCGCTGTCTGCCGCCGCCGAAGCCTGCCCGAAGATCCGCCAGGTTTCCTGTGCCGCGATCATCGGCGAAACCCTTTCGCGCATTGCCCGCGAAGATTCCGTGAGCAATCTGTTCACGGAATAAAAAACTCTTTCCTCGTTCCTGCAGTTGGTCGCGACCGCGGGAACTGTTTTTCTTTATTTTTAGGAGTCATCCAATGAACATCATCGCCACCACGCGTAACGTGCAGGGTACGGGTGCGAGCCGCCGCCTTCGCCGCGCGGACAAGCTGCCGGGCATCGTCTACGGCGGCAACCTCCCCGCTACGCCGATCGAGCTCGAACACAATCCGATCTTCTACGCTCTGCGCAAGGAAAAGTTCCACGCCTCGATCCTGACGATGGAACTCGACGGCAAGGAAGAACTCGTCGTTCTCCGCGCCTTCCAGATGCATCCGTACAAGCCGCAGGTCATGCACATCGACTTCCAGCGCATCAACCCGAACGAAAAGGTCACGATGCGCGTGCCCCTGCACTTCCAGGGCGAAGAAGAATCCCCGGCCGTCAAGGTTTCCAAGTGCATCGTTTCCCATGCCGTGTCCGCCATCGAAGTGACCTGCATGCCGAAGGAACTGCCGGAATTCATCGCCGTCGACCTCTCCAAGCTCGAAGCCGGCCAGACGTTCCACGCCTCCATGCTCCAGCTTCCGGAAGGCATCGAAGTTCACTCCAAGTCCGGTGAAGACATCGTGATCGCCACGGTTGCCCTCCCGGTTGAAGAAGAGGTTCCGGCCGCTGAAGCCGCTGAAACCCCGGCTGCCTAACAAATCGCTGATTTGATTCGGTTGCTTTAACAGAATCCGCAGGGGCCTCCCTGCGGATCTTTTTTGTACGAAACCCCTCCTTCCGAAGACCTTGACTCGGTCTTCCATACCTCTGCGGCCGCTGCCTGAAGCGCCGTCCACAAGCCGTTTGCCCCTTCCAGAAAGTTCGCGTCGTTCGTTATGTGCGGGGAAAACGGATCCTTCTTTTTCTCCCGACGTCCGATTGACTCCCGCCAGACAGCGGGCCGGTCGTCACAACTTTTCAACACGCATTCATGACGACTTTCTCCGAACTCGGCCTGTCCGACTCCATTGTTTCCTCGCTTACTGAACTCGGTTTTGAGGAACCCACGCCCATTCAGAACGAGGCCATTCCAGCTCTCCTGACCGGGGCCGACGTACTCGGCCGCGCCGCCACGGGCACCGGAAAAACCGCGGCATTCTCTCTTCCTCTCCTTGAGCGCCACGTACTTGGCCAAGAAGCCGATGCGCCGCTCGTTCTCGTTCTCACTCCGACCCGCGAACTCTGCCTGCAGGTAAGCGAGGCCTTTCACAACTACGGCCGCCAGTCCGGTGTCGTCGTGACCCCCATCTACGGCGGTCAGGACTACAGCCGCCAAATTCGCGCTCTGCGCCGTGGCACGCATGTCGTCGTTGCTACGCCGGGGCGTGCGCTTGATCATATCGGTCGCGGCACGCTCGATCTCGCCAACATTAAGGCCATCGTCCTCGACGAAGCCGATGAAATGCTCGATCTGGGCTTTGCCGACGAGCTCGACGCCATTTTCGATGCTCTTCCTGGACACGTTCAGACTGCGCTCTTTTCCGCGACGCTGCCCCCGAAGATCGCCAGAATCGCCGAAACCCGCCTCATTGATCCGGTCCGCATCACGATTGCCAAGGAAAAGACCGCCGAGGGTGAGGCCCCCAGAGTTCCGCAGATCGCCTACGTCGTGGGACACAACTACCGCACGACAGCTCTTGGCCGCATTCTCGACCTTGAAGCTCCCGAGCTCGCCATCATCTTCACGCGCACCCGCATGGAGGTGGATGACCTGACGGAATCTCTCCGCGCCCGCGGTTTCAGCGTTGAAGCCCTTCACGGCGGCCTTGACCAACCGACGCGTGACCGCGTCATGAAACGCGCTCGCTCCGGCCAGATCGACGCCATCGTAGCGACCGACGTTGCCGCCCGCGGCATTGACCTCGAAAACCTCACGCATGTGATCAACTTCGGTATCCCGGCCTCTTACGAAACATACGTCCATCGCATCGGCCGCACCGGACGAGCAGGCCGCACCGGCACCGCCATCACCATTCTCGAGCCTCGCGAACACCGTCATCTGCGCGCCATCGAGAACATCACCAAGGCGCGCGTTGAAATGCGGTCCGTACCGTCCGCTACGGACGTTCGCGCCCGCCGCCTTGAACTGATGCGCGGCTCTCTTGCTGAGATTCTCGAAGCTGGCGACCTTGACCGCTTCCGCGTCGTCGTCGAATCTCTCTGCGAGGAGTACGATCCCTTCGACGTGGCGGCTGCCGCCATGAAGCTCGCGCAGGAAAACGAAGGCACCAACGACGACGATACGGAAATTCCGGCCTACTCGCCCTTCGAACGCCCCCGCCGCGAACGCGGCGATAAGTCTGTGCGCAGCGAACGCGCCCCTCGTCGCGAACGCCGTGAGGCGCCCGAGGAAGGCATGACGCGCCTCTTCGTCGGAGCCGGTCGTGATCTCGGCATTCGTCCGTCCGACATTGTCGGCGCCATTGCCAATGAAGCCGGAGTTCCGTCGAAGTGCATCGGCGCCATCGACATCAGCGACCGCTTCACAATTGTCGAGGTCGACTCAGATCGTGTCGACCAAATCATCGACGCCATGGAAGGCGTGCGCTTCAAGGGACGTGAAACCACGGTCAAGCTTGATCGTCCGCGCCGCGAAGACCGCGGAGAGTTCCGTCGCGAACGTCATGACGACCGCGGCTGGCAGCCGCGCGGCGACGAATCGCGAGAATACCGCGGCGCCAAGACCAAGCGCGACTTCCGCCGCGAAGGCGGCTACGACAAGCGCGGCCCTCGCCGTTAAAATGCCCTTGATTCGCAGTCAACCCTGCGAAAGTACTTGAACCCTGCATTCTTCGGCCGGCTCTGCCGGCCTTTTCACGCTTAAATCTTCATGACCGAACAAGGAATTCGATTGATCGTCGGCCTCGGCAATCCGGGAAGCGAATACGCCCGCACTCGGCACAACGCCGGCTTCTGGTTCGTCGACGAGCTTGCCCGCAAGACAGGCGCCTTCTTTCGCGACGAGCGGAAGTTCCAAGGTGAAGTCTGCAAGGCCAGAATCGGCGGCAGCGACATCTGGCTTCTAAAGCCTTCGACCTACATGAACCGATCGGGCGATGCCGTAGTGGCGCTGGCGCTTTACTACAAAATCACGCCGGACCAGATTCTCGTCGTTCACGACGAACTTGACCTTCCCCCGGGCTGCATGAAGATCAAGCAGGGCGGCGGCAATGCCGGCCACAACGGACTCAAGGACATATCATCCAAACTCTCCACGCCGAACTTCTGGCGCCTGCGTCTCGGCACGGGACACCCCCGCACGCTCGGCCTGGCTCAGCAGGTGGCCGACTTCGTGCTTTCGGCGCCATCGTCCGAACACCAGGCAGCCATTGAAGACTGCATCCGCATCGCCCTCAACGAGGCCGCAGCTCTTGCCGAAGGGGATTTCACGGGCGTCTCACGCCGTTTGGCCAAGTACGGCACGCCGCCCAAGCCTTCCAAGAAGGCAGCCGAATGAAGCTGCTTATCAGCCGTTGTCTTCTCGGCGCACCCTGCCGCTATGACGGGCGCGTAAAGACGGATCTCCGAGATGCCCTTCGAGCCGCCGGTTTCAAAGACGACTGCTGGGTCAGCATCTGCCCTGAAAGCGACGGAGGTCTCCCCACGCCGCGCACGCCTTCTGAAATTCAAGGCACGGCTCGCGGCGTGCTGGACGGTCGAGACCGCATCATCACTGCAGACGGTCAAGACAACACGGCTTGCTTCATGCACGGCGCCCGGCTCGCAGTTGACCGCTGTCTTGCACACGGCATCAAGCTTGCGCTTCTCAAAGCCAAGAGCCCCTCCTGCGGCTTCGGACAGATCTACGACGGTACCTTTACGGGCACGCTTGTCGCTGGTCGAGGTCTCACCGCCGAGTTGCTGTCGGACGCAGGCGTATGCATTTTCACGGAGAACGAGTTCGATCTTCTTCGTGCCGCAGTCAAGACGCAGCAAGATCCCACTTGCTAAAATAAGACGATTTTCCGGACGATTCCGTCTGCAATTTTTTTTTGATTACAACAGAGATTCACCATGGGTTTGAAGTGTGGCATCGTTGGCCTTCCCAACGTCGGTAAGTCGACGATCTTCAATGCGCTTACCAAAGCCGGCATTGCTGCCGAAAATTATCCTTTCTGCACCATTGAACCTAACGTCGGCGTCGTTGAAGTGCCCGATCCCCGTTTGAAGGCGCTCTCCGAAATCGTTCGCCCCGAACGTATTGTTCCTGCGGCCGTTGAATTCGTCGACATCGCTGGTCTCGTTGCTGGCGCCAGCAAGGGTGAGGGCTTGGGCAACCAGTTCCTGGGCAACATCCGTGAGTGCGATGCCATCGCCCACATCGTACGTTGCTTCAATGACGACAACATCGTTCACGTATCCGGCAAGGTCGATCCGCTTGACGACATCAACGTCATCAACACTGAACTTGCTCTCGCCGACCTACAGACTGTCGAGAAGGCCCTTAACCGCTACAGCAAGCAGGCCCGCTCCGGCGGCGACAAGGAAGCCCTCAAGCTC
>CABUOH010000011.1 GCA_902493085.1 uncultured Sutterella sp.
GGGGCCGATGCGCGCCGGGTATGCATTCGTCAAATTGCTTCGTGACCGTGGAATGCTCGAGCAGGCAACATCTCTCAAGATCGAGCTGATGGGCAGCCTTGCTGCCACGGGCAAAGGACACGGCACGGATACGGCTGCACAGCTGGGCCTCCTAGGACGCATTCCTGAAACCATGGATCCGGATGAGGTGCCCGTTCTGATTCGAGATGTTCGAGCCTCTCGCCGGCTGATGCTCGACGGCGTACATGCTGTGTCATTTGATCCCGATGCGGATATCGCCTTTCATGCGGACAAGGTGCCGGACTTTCATACCAATGCCATGGAGTTTTCGGTATTTGCGGGCGAAGCCTTGCTCTATCGCCGGCGCTACTACTCCGTGGGCGGCGGCTTCATCGTGGCCGCTCAGGAGGACGATCCCGAGAAGCCCGTGACGCCGAAGGCGTTCCAGGGCGTGAAGTCGAAGCCCTATTCGTATCGCACGGGCGACGAGTTGATGAAGCTTGCTCAAGACAACGGTCTGACGATTGCTGAGCTCGTGTATCGCAATGAGTGCGCTGACCGGACGCCGGAAGAAGTCGATCAAAAGCTCGACGAGGTCTGGCAGGTGATGCACGCTGCCGTTGAGCGCGGGATGCGCCAGACGGAAGTGCTGCCGGGGCCCTTCAAAATCGCACGTCGCGCGAATGCCCTGATGCGGGATGTGATGCTGCGCACCGACGATCCGCTTGCAGTCCTCGATTGGGTGAACGTCTACGCAATGGCGGTGGCCGAGGAGAACGCGGCCGGCGGCCGCGTTGTGACGGCCCCGACCAATGGGGCGGCCGGCGTGATTCCCGCCGTGATCGAATACTATTTGCGCCACCTTCCGAACAGCACGCAGGAGGGTGTTCGGACGTTTCTGCTGACGGCGGGCGCCGTGGGCATGCTCTACAAGGAAAATGCCTCCATTTCGGGTGCGGAGGTTGGTTGCCAAGGTGAGGTCGGCGTGGCCTGCTCCATGGCGGCTGCTGGACTTGCGGCCGTCTGCGGCGGAACCGTCGAGCAGATTGAAAATGCTGCGGAAATCGGCATGGAGCACAACCTCGGTCTGACGTGCGACCCGGTGGCGGGGCAGGTGCAGATTCCGTGCATCGAGCGCAACGCCATTGCGGCCGTTAAGGCCATCAACGCGGCCCGCATGGCGCTTCGCGGCAACGGCTCGCACTACATCAGTCTTGACCAAGTTATCCGCACCATGATGGAAACGGGGCGCGACATGCAGAGCAAGTACAAAGAAACGAGTCTCGGCGGTCTGGCTGTCTCGATCGTCGAGTGCTGATCATCAAGACGGCTTGCAGGCAAGGTTGACCGCCATGCTGATCGGGGTGTTCTTCGGTATTGCCGCATGCATGATCTGGGGCTGCGTGTATGTGGCCCCGCTCATCCTGCCCGACTACAGTCCGGCGCAGATTGCCATGATGCGCTATCTGGTCTTCGGCATGCTGGCCGTGGGCCTCGCGGTGCCCGAGTGGCGAGAACTGAGGTCTTATACGGCGGCGGACTGGAAGAGAGCCTTGGCGCTCGGCGTCGTCGGCAACATCTTCTACTACTGGCTGCTGGCCGAAGCCTGCCAGCGTGCGGGGGCGCCGATTGCCGGCGCCTTCACGGCCATGATTCCCATCTTGGTGGCCGTCATCGGCAATATGCGTGCGGGCGAGAACGCCGTCCCCTGGCTGCGCATCATGCCGCCGCTTTGTCTGAGTTTTGCCGGCATGGTCTGCCTCAATTGGACGGAATTTATCTATTTGGTGGGGGACGGCCGCGTGACGTCGGGCAACTTCTGGCTGGGGGTCGCCTTCGCTTGTCTCTCCACAATCGTCTGGACTTGGTATCCGCTCAGCAACGCCGAGTGGCTGCTGTCGCACCCTGGGAAGTCGCCCAAGACCTGGTCGACCGCTCAGGGCCTGGCGCTCTTGCCCTGCGCCGCCATGGGGATGGGCTTGCTCGCCGGCGGGACGGGCGGCGATGTTCTCGGACCCAGGCCGGGAATCTTCATCGCTACGGTGGTGTTTCTGGGCGTCTGCGGCTCCTGGCTCGGCATCGTGCTCTGGAGTCTGATGAGCCAGAAGCTGCCTCCGGCGCTGGGAGGCCAGATGATCATTTTCGAGACGATCTTTGCCGTGACCTATGCGCATTTGTGGCGCAGCCAATGGCCGACGCCCCTCATGTTGGTTGGCCTTGCGCTTTTGCTTTTGGGCGTGACCGGCTCGCTCAAGGTTTTCAGAAAGCCGAGGCGGAGTGCTTCAAATACCACTCAACCGTAGCGCGAAGGCCTTCGCCAAAGGAAATTTGGGGTTCCCAGCCCAGCGTTCGGCGCAGACGCCCTGCGTCGAGTGCGTAGCGGCGGTCGTGTCCTGGACGGTCGTGGACATGCACGATCGCGTCCGCATGAGGCCGTCCGTCCGCGCGCGGCGAAAGGTCGTCAAGCATCGACATGGCGGCCTGCAGAAACGTCAGGTTGCTCATTTCGTTGGAGGCGCCGACATTGAAGATGTCGCCTGGCGCCCCTTTTTCCAAAATCATGCGCAGCGCGCGGCAGAAGTCGTGCACATGAATCCAGTCGCGGATCTGATTGCCGTCGCCGTAGACGGGGAGCGTCTTGCCGGCTAGAGCGCGGGTCAGCATGAAGGGCAGCAGCTTCTCGGGGTACTGTCTCGGACCGTAATTGTTGGTGCAGCGCACCGTGACGACGGGCAGACCGTAGGTTCTGAAGTAGGCGCGTCCAAACTGGTCGGCCGCGGCCTTGCTCGCAGAGTAGGGGCTGCTCGGATCAAAAGGCGTGGCCTCCGTGTTGGGCGGCGTGTCGGCCGTCATGGAGCCGTAGACCTCGTCGGTGGAGATGTTGATGAAGCGAAAGGCCGACTTATCCTCATCGTCAAGCGTCAGCCAGTAGCGGTGGGCGACGCCGAGAAGCGTCGTCGTACCCTTGACGTTCGTGTCGACGAACACCTGAGGGCCTGAAATCGAGCGGTCGACGTGGCTCTCGGCAGCAAAGTGCACGACGGCTCGGGGACGAAAGCGATCGAAAAGATCGGCCACCAGCGCCTCGTCCAGAATGTTGCCTTCGACGAATCGATGACGGGGATCATGCTCGACGTCGATCAGATTGGACTTGTTGCCCGCATATGTCAGGGCGTCGAGCGTCAGAATGCTTTCGTCGTGAGAGTCGAACCATTCCGTGATGAAATTTGAACCGATGAAGCCGGCTCCGCCTGTGACCAACAGCATGCGTGAAAATCCGAGAGAAGAACGCCGACTTTCAAAGCTGGTGCGGCAAACCCACTACAATGTGAGCAGTCATTTTTGAGCGCAACGTCGCAGGCAGGCAAGGAGCCGCCATCGTGGAACATATTCTCATCAACTGCACGCCCCGTGAAGTGCGTGTCGCCATTGTAGTGGATGGCGTTCTTCAGGATCTCTTCATCGAACGCGACTGCGCGCGCGGTCTCGTGGGGAACGTTTATCTAGGCAAGGTCGTTCGCGTGCTGCCCGGCATGCAGAGCGCATTCGTGGACGTGGGCCTTGAACGCACGGCCTTCCTGCACGTGGCCGACATCGCCGAGGCGCATCGCGAGGGTGAAAAGCCCGCGCCCATCGAGACGATTCTTCATGAAGGACAGTCTCTCATGGTGCAGGTTGCCAAGGATCCCATCGGCACCAAGGGCGCCAGGCTGACGACGACTGTTTCGCTTGCAGGCCGCAAATTGGTCTATCTGCCCCGGGACAATCACATCGGCATCTCTCAGCGCATCGAGGACGCGGAGCTTCGCGAGTCGCTTCGCGCCATGATGACCGAACTTCGTCCGGAAACCGAAAAGGGCGGGTACATCATCCGCACGAGCGCCGAAGAAGGCGCAACCGAGCAGGAGTTCAAGGACGACATGGCCTACCTCGGCCGCCTGTGGACGGATATTCATGAACTTGCCGGGCGAAGCACCGGCCCCAAGCTTCTCTATGAGGATCTATCGCTCGCTCAGCGCGTGCTTCGCGACATGGTTCATCAGGATACCCAGACCGTTGAAGTGGACAGTCGCGAGAACTTTGAGGCGTTGCAGAGTTTCGCGACCCGCTTCGTGCCTGCCGCCAAGGACAAGCTCACGCTCTACAGGGGCGAGAGGCCGCTTTTTGAGCTGCACGGCATCGAAACAGAAATCGAGCGCGCGCTCGAACGCCGGGTGGATCTCAAGAGCGGCGGCTATCTGGTTTTCGATCAGACCGAAGCCATGACGACGATCGACGTCAATACGGGCGGCTATGTCGGCAAGCGCGATTTCAGCGATACGGTCTTCAAGACGAATCTCGAGGCTGCGCAGACCATTGCCCGTCAGCTCCGTCTGAGAAATCTCGGCGGCATCATCATCGTCGACTTCATCGACATGAGCTGCGACGAACACCGCGAAGCGGTGCTCGCCGAACTGCGCCGTTCGGTTTCGACGGACCGCACCCGCATGACGGTGAGCAACTTCACGGAGCTCGGCCTCGTCGAGATGACGCGAAAGCGCACGCGCGAGTCGCTCGCTCACGTGCTCTGCGAGCCGTGTCCCATGTGCGGCGGCCGCGGCGAAGTGAGAACGGCCAGAACCGTCTGCTACTCGATCATGCGCGAAATCGTAAGACTCTGCAAGCAGTACCAGGAGACGAAGGAATTTCACATTCAGGCAAGCCAGACCGTCATCGACATGCTGCTCGAAGAGGAGTCGCAGGCGCTCGAACTCCTGCAGGCCTTTGTGGAAAAGCCCGTGCATCTGGAGGTGGAGCCGAGCTACACCCAGGAGCAGTTCGACGTGATTCTCGCCTGAGGACCTCTTCATGACGGAAAACACCACCTTTTATTGGTACGACTTTGAAACCTTCGGGCTCGACCGACGCACAGACCGCCCGGCGCAGTTTGCCGGCATGCGCACGGACATGGATCTCAATCCGTTGGGCGACGGAGACGTGTTCTATGCCAAGCCTGCCGCTGACTACCTGCCGCAGCCCGACAGCTGTCTCGTAACGGGATTGACACCTCAGCTCTGCGAGGAAAAGGGCATGCCCGAGAGCGACTTTGCCGGAGAAGTCTGGGCTCGCTTCAATCAGCCGGGAACGATTGGCATCGGCTACAACACGTCGGGCTTTGACAATGAAGTCGCCCGCTTCCTCTTTTGGCGCAATTTTCTCGATCCGTATTCACATCAGTGGAAGAACGGCTGCGGCCGCTGGGATCTTTATCCGCTCGTCTGCGCCGTCTGGGCGCTTAGAGGGGAAGGCATTAAATGGCCGCTCTGGAAGGATGTTGATCCTGAGGGCGAACACAAGGCCGACGTCTGCTTCAAGCTTGAACATCTGAGCAAGGCCAACGGCATTGTGCACGCTCATGCCCATGACGCCCTGAGCGACGTTGAAGCCACGATAGGACTGGCGTCGCTCATTCGCAGAACGGAACCCAGGCTTTGGCAGTGGGCGCTCGAAAATCGCGGCAAGGAAGCCGTCAAGGCAGCGCTTGAAAGAGGTCCCGTCGTCTGGATCTCGCCGAAATTCGGTCAGGCAAGGGGCTTCATGCGTGTCGCCGCACGCATCCCCGTTGCGCGTGAGAATGCCAATGAGGCGCTGATGTGGGACTTGTCCGTGGATCCCACGGTTGCGACGACGCTCAGCGACGAGGAATTTCAGACGCGGCTTTTTGCCCGTCGGGAGGATCTTGCCGAAGGTGAGGCGCCGCTGCCGATTTCGCGGCTTGCGGTGAATGGCTCGCCCTTTGTCTGCGGCAATCTCAAGGTGATTTCTCCCGAACGCATGGAGCGGTTCGGCGTCAAGCCGCAGGAGATCGTCGACAACTGGAACCGCTTCAAGTCGCTTCGCGGCGCGATCGCGGAGCGTCTTGGCCGGCTGACGGGCGATGTTGAAAAACGTGCTCCGTCAGATGTTGATGTCGGACTTTATGACGGCGGCTTTCCCAGCCGGCATGATTCGGAAACGATGGCCGAGGTGCGCCGAACCTCGCCTGAGCGCCTTGCGCAGGGCGGAATTCAATTTGACGACGAGCGCTTTGCCCGACTGCTTCTTCGCTATCGGGCGCGCAACTGGCCCGAGACGCTCTCGGACGACGAGCGCCGGCTGTGGACGGACTTCTGCCGGGCACGCCTGATGGAGGGACGGGACGATGCGCTGACCGTCACGGCTTATTTCAACGAAATCGATCGGCTTCAGGACGGTTGCTGGGAAGATGAGGAAAAGCAGCTCGTTTTGGAAGCGCTTTACGAATGGGGCGAACGTGCAGGCGAAGCCTGTTCGTCCTGAACCTTGTTTTCATGGGAGATGGTTATGAAGATGGACAAGACCTATGCACAAGTCTCCGCCCTCAAGGTGGCGTTTATCGGCTTGGGCGTCATGGGGTTTCCGATGGCGGGCCATGACGTCTGCGTCTACAACCGCACGGCCGTCAAGGCTGAAAAATGGGTTGATACGTTCGGGGGCCGAATGGCGGCAACGCCGGCCGAGGCTGCAAAGGGCGCTCAGATCGTTTTTGCCTGCGTGGGCAATGACGATGATTTGAGAAGCGTCGTGTTAGGAGAAAACGGTGCGTTTGCGGGCATGGCACCCGGAACGATTTTCGTCGACCATACGACGGCCAGCGCCGTTGTGGCGCGAGAGCTTGAAGCCGAAGGAGCTAAGCTTGGCATCGCCTTTGTGGATGCACCCGTGTCGGGTGGTCAGGCGGGAGCTGAAAACGGTTGCTTGACGGTGCTTTGCGGCGGAGGCGAAGATGCTTTCAAGCGCGTCGAACCGGTGCTTGATGCGTACGCCGCTGCCGTGACTTACTTCGGCGCGTCGGGATCCGGACAGTTGGCCAAAATGGTCAATCAGATCTGCATTGCCGGCTGCGTGCAGGGACTTTCCGAGGCCATCGCCTTCGGCATGAATGCAGGACTTGACATGCCGAAGGTCATTGATGCGCTGAGTTCCGGCGCGGCGTCCTCTTGGCAGATGATGAACCGAGGCAAGACGATGGTGAAGGGAGAATTCAATTTTGGATTTGCCGTCGACTGGATGCGCAAGGATCTGGGCATCGTCAAGGACGAGGCGGTCAGAAACGGCTCGGACATTCCCGTTACGAAGATGGTCGACGGGTTTTATGAGGAAGTGCAGAAGGCGGGCGGCGGTCGTTTGGACACGTCGAGTCTCATCACGCGCCTTTCCAAGCCGTAGCTGATGCTCCGAAGTCGAAGCACTGCGCGACGATCCCAAAAGTTTTGCGGCTAAAATAACCAAATTACCTTCATTGAATTCGGATTAGATCAATGTCTTCTGAAACCGAGGCACCTGTCGCTGAGGCGCAGGTCACCAACTTTATTCGAAACATCATCGACGATGATCTGGCCCGCGGTGCCAATCTTCCCCGCTTCTGGTGCGGGCATCCTGCTCCCTACGCCGAGCAGTTCGAAAAGGGTGAGCCCGATGCGGCGCGCATCCGCACGCGCTTTCCGCCGGAGCCCAACGGCTATCTGCATATTGGGCACGCCAAGAGCATTTGTCTCAACTTCGGGCTCGCGCGCGACTACGGCGGCGCCTGCCACATGCGCTTTGACGACACCAATCCCGTCAAGGAGGATCAGGAGTACGTCGACGGCATCATGGACAGCGTTCGCTGGCTCGGCTTTGACTGGAAGTTCGGCAAGGAAACGAACCTCTACTTCGCAAGCTCGTACTTTGACGACATGTTCCGCTTCGCCGAGCATCTGATCCGCACGGGCTATGCCTATGTGGACGAGCAGACCGCTGACGAAATGCGCGAAAACCGCGGCACGCTCAAGGAGCCCGGCAAGAATTCACCCTATCGCGACCGCTCGCCCGAGGAAAATCTGAGGCTTTTCCACGAAATGCGCGACGGCAAGCATCCCGAAGGTTCCATGGTGGTGCGCGCCAAGATCGACATGGCGAGCCCCAACATCAATCTTCGCGACCCGGCCATCTACCGCATTCGCTTTGCCGAGCATCATGCGACGGGCGACAAGTGGTGCGTGTACCCGATGTACACGTTCGCGCATCCGATTGAAGACTCGCTCGAAAACATCACGCACTCCATCTGCACGCTGGAGTTCGAGGATCAGCGCGCGTTCTACAACTGGGCTCTTGAGCGCATCGTTCCGCTTCTGCGCACCCCGCAGTACGAAGAGGCGATCAAGGTGATCCGTGCGATGGCCGACGGCGAGGACGATCGTGCAATGGCGTTCGTCAAGGCCGCTTTTGACAATCGCGCCAAACTGGGTGGCAGTCTGCCTGAAGAGGGGCTTGCGCGCTTGATGGAAGCGTGGGAGGGTGGTCTTCCTGAGACGATCAATGACGAACAGGTCACGCAGTTCTTTGCGACGCTGCTTCGCTTCCCTGAAAACTTCACGCCGCTCATGCAGGCGGCGCTTGACGTCGTTCGCCCGAATTTCTTCCTGCTCTCGCATCAGTACGAATTCAATCGCCTGAATCTGACGTACGTCGTCGTGAGCAAGCGAAAGCTCATTCAGCTCGTGCAGGAAAAGCACGTGGACGGCTGGGACGATCCCCGCATGCCGACCATCGTCGGTCTGCGTCGACGCGGCTTTACGCCGAAGAGCCTGCAGAATTTTGCAGAGCGCTGCGGCGTCTCCAAGGTCTCGGGCGGCTGGATCGACTATTCCGTGCTCGAGCAGTGTCTGCGCGAGGATCTTGAGGAGCGTGCCGAGCGACGCGTCGCCGTGCTGCGTCCGCTTAAGCTCATCATCGACAACTATCCGGAAGGACAGAGCGAGGAGCTCACGGCCGACAACCATCCGAAGAATCCCGACATGGGCACGCGAACGATTTCGTTCTCGCGAGAGCTCTGGATCGAAGAGAGCGACTTTGCCGAAGTGCCGCCCAAGGGCTTCCGCCGCTTGACGGTGCCTGCCGACGGGACGCCGGCCAAGCCCGTTCGTCTGCGCTACGGCTACGTCATCGTGCCGCCCTCGTTTGAGAAGGATGAAACGGGCCGCGTGACCGCGGTGCACGCCCAGTATCTGCCCGAAACGCGCTCCGGCTCGGAAGGCTCCATGTCCGTCAAGACGAAGGCGACGATTCACTGGCTCGATGCCAAGACGGCAGTGCCTGCAGAAGTTCGCGTCTATGATCGTCTCTTCAACGTGCCGCATCCCGATGAAGGCGAAGGCTGCTTCCTGGATCGCCTGACGCCCAACTCGAAGATGGTGCTTTCCTCCTTCGTCGAGCCGGCCGCTGCTGCGGCCGCCCGCGACGACAAGTTCCAGTTTGAGCGCAACGGCTACTTTGTGGCTGACCGCGAGGATCATACGGCTGAAAAGCCGGTCTTCAATCTGGCCGTCGGTCTGAAGGATTCCTGGGGCAAGTAATCCCCAAAATCATCTGATTGCCGAAGAAGGGGCGGAGCTGAGGCTTCGCCCCTTCGCGTCACGACATACCGTCTCTTGATATTGCTGACATCATGAAAACGAACCGTTTCAAATTATCCCTGACCGCTGTTTTGCTGGCCTTTGGGCTTGGTGCCGCGTGGCCTGCCTTCTCGGCGGAAGGGAGCGCCGTCACTGAAGCTCCTCAGGCTCAGGAGACGCAGGAATATGCGCTCGAGCGTCATACCCTTCACATGGGCACGCTCATCAACGCCAAGCTTTACGGCGCTACGCCCGAGGCGGTCAAGCACTACGCGATTGTCTTTGAAGACAAGGTGACGGCTTATGACGACTTGATGTCGGTGCACAAGGAGACGCCTCTCAACGAGGTCAACCGGCGCGCCGGAGAACCCGTCGAGGTGCCTTGTGAAATAGCCGACATGACGCGTCAGGCGCTTGCCATTGCAAATGAAACCGGAGGTGCCTTTGAACCGATGATCGGTCCGGTTGTCAATCTCTGGAAGATCGGCTTTGGCGGCGAACACGTGCCGTCGGACGAGGCCATTGCCGCAGCGGTGGCCAAGGTCGACCGCTCGAAGGTGCGGGTCTGGAAGGATGGAGATCGCTGCAGGATGCAGATCGCCAAGGGGCAGAGCATCGACATGGGTGCCATTGCGAAGGGCTTTATCGGTCAGAGGTTGGCGGACATTCTCAAGCATGAAGGCATGCCTCGCGGCGTGCTCGATCTGGGCGGAAACATCGTGGCGGTGGGCGAAAAGGCCGAAGGCCGCCCGTGGCGCATCGGCATCCAGCATCCGGCTCAGTCTCGGGGAGGCTATTTTGCCGTAGCCTCGGTAAGGGATGAGAGCGTGATCACGTCGGGTGCCTATGAGCGTTATTTCGAGGAAAACGGCAAGCGCTATTCCCACATCCTTGATCCGAAGACGGGGCGTCCCGCCAAGACGGACATTTCGTCGGTGACGATCATTGATCGTGACGGTGCGCGCGCGGATGCGCTCTGCACGGCGCTCTTCGCCATGGGCTGGGATCGGGCGGAGGCCTTTTTGCGCGGACATTCGGAACTCAAGGCGCTCTTGATGCATGCTGACATGAAGCATGCGGTCATGACGCCCGCCGTAGCCTCGTCCGTGACGTCGTCTGATCCCTCGGTTAAACTCACCGTTTTGAAGTAACTCATCCAAACCCGCAAAGAGCATTGTTTCGGTTATGACAGAGCCCCGTTTCGTTCATCTTCGCTTCCATTCCGAGTACTCCGTTACGGACGGACTCGTGCGCATCGACCCCGCCATTCACAAAACGCTTGAAATGGGCGGCGTGGCGCTCGGCATTACGGACTTGATGAACGTCTTCGGCGGCCTGCGCTTTTATACGCATGCGCTCTCCGCAGGTCTGAAGCCCATTCTCGGCTGCGACGTCAAGATCAAGAACAACAAGTTCCCGGACAATCCGTACCGGATGACCTTCTACTGCATGAACCATACGGGCTACCATTCCCTTTGTGTTCTGCTGACAAAGGCTTTTCTGGAGGGAGAGGATCCGTACCGCGGCCAGATCTGTGACGAATGGCTCGACGCACCCGGTGCGACGGACGGGCTCATCGCGCTTACGGGCGGCCCCAAGGGGCGTCTTTCTCAGCTCATCGATACGGGCAGCGAACGTCAGGCGGGCGGCATCGTCAACCGCTGGAAGAGGCTTTTTCCCAATCGCCTCTATATTGAACTTCAGCGTGCGGATCGGCAGAAGGATGAAAGCCAGAACGCTTTTCTCGTGACGGTGGCCGCAAGGTTCGACGTGCCGGTGGTCGCGACGCATCCAGTTCAATTCCTTGAACCTCAGGACTTTGAGGCACACGAGGTGCGATGCTGCATCGCAGGCGGCTTTACGATCACCGACCCTCGCCGCGACAAGAGCTATACGCGAGAGCAGTACCTGAAGAGCGAGGAGCAGATGTGCGAGCTCTTCAAGGATATTCCGAGCGCGCTCGCCAACTCCGTCATCATCGCGAAGCGCTGCAATCTCGACGGCGTCCTCTCCAAGCCCCAGCTACCGCTCTTCCCGACGCCCGACGGCATGAGTTTGGACGACTACATGGACCATCTCTCTCGCGAGGGGCTTGAGAAGCGTCTTGCCTTCCTCTATGAGGACGAAAAGGTGAGGGATGCAAAGCGTCCGGAATACGTTGAGCGTCTCGACTACGAGCTCGGCATCATCAAGAAGATGCAGTTCCCGGGCTACTTCCTCATCGTTCAGGACTTCATCAACTGGTCCAAGACGCACGGCGTGCCCGTGGGGCCGGGGCGAGGATCGGGTGCCGGTTCGCTCGTTGCGTATTCGCTCGGCATTACGGACCTTGATCCGCTCAAGTTCGACCTCCTCTTTGAACGCTTCCTCAATCCTGAGCGCGTGTCCATGCCTGACTTTGACGTGGACTTTTGCCAGTACAATCGCGACCGCACGATTGAGTACGTGAAGGAGACGTACGGCGCAGACGCCGTGAGTCAGATCGCCACCTTCGGCACGCTCGGCGCCAAGGCCGTCGTGCGAGACGTGGCTCGCGTTCTCAACATCCCCTTCATGAAGGCAGACCGTCTGGCCAAGCTCATTCCGATGCAGCCGGGCAAAAACGTCACGCTCGACGACGCCATCAAGGAGGTGCCCGAATTCCGAGAGGCGATTGAGGGCGACGAGGAATATCAGGAGCTCATGCGCGTGGCCAAGGGGCTCGAAGGCATCACGCGCAATCTGGGCATGCACGCCGGGGGCGTGCTGATTGCGCCGGGCGCTCTTACGGATTTTTGTCCGCTCTACAACTCCGACGGCGCGCCCGAAAACACGATCAGCCAGTTCGACAAGAAGGACGTGGAAAACGTCGGCCTTGTGAAGTTCGACTTTCTGGGGCTGACGACGCTTTCCATTCTTGCCAAGTGCAAGGAATACATCGACAAGCTCTACCCTGAAAAGGCATTTGAGCTTGAGCGCATTCCCGTTACGGACGAAGAAACCTACCGGTGCTTTCAGAATGCCAATACGGCCGCGGTTTTCCAGTTTGAATCGGAAGGCATGCGGCAGCTTCTGCGTCAGGCGCGACCGGACCGTCTGGAAGACCTCGTGGCTTTGAATGCGCTTTATCGCCCGGGGCCGATGGACCTGATTCCGTCCTTCATCGCACGAAAGTTCGGTCGAGAAAAGGTGGAGTACCTCGACGAGCGCATGGAGCCCGTGCTCTCCGAAACCTACGGCATCATGGTGTATCAGGAACAGGTGATGCGTGTGGCCCAGGTGGTGGGCGGCTATTCGCTGGGCGGCGCAGACCTTCTGCGCCGAGCCATGGGCAAGAAGAATGTGGAGGAGATGAAGCGTCAGCGAGCGGTCTTCGTGAAGGGTGCCGGAGAGCGCGGCGTGAAGGAGTCGGTGGCAACCGAGATCTTCAACCTGATGGAAAAGTTCGCGGGCTACGGCTTCAATAAGTCGCATGCCGCGGCCTATTCCTATGTTGCCTACCAGACGGCCTATCTCAAGACGCACTTCACGTCCTGCTTCATGGCGGCCAACCTCTGCATGGTGATGGACCAGGGCGACAAGATGAAGGCGCTGCTCGACGACGCCCGCGCGAACGGCATTGAAATTCTGCCGCCCGACATCAACTTGTCGGACTGGTTCTTTACGGCGCCGGACGAAAAGCACATCCGCTTCGGTCTGGGCGGCGTCAAGGGGCTCGGTCGCCAGCAGGTTGAAGACATGATGGCGACGCGCCTCAAGGATGGCCCCTTTACCGATTTGTTCGACGTGACGGCGCGTGTCACGGGATTGAATGCGCGCAATCTCGAGGGGCTCATCCGCGTGGGCGCCTTCGATTCGCTCAATCCGGACCGCGGGTTCTTGCACGGCAATGTCTCGCAGGCCATGACGGCCGGGCAGGCCGTGGCTGCAAGTGAAGGTCAGGACAGCCTTTTTGCCGACGACGTGCAGGTGAAGCGCATCGTCAACTGGGTGGATGCGCCGTCCTGGTCCGAGCGTCGGAAGCTTAAGGAGGAAAAGGGCTCGCTCGGCTTTTGGCTCTCCGGACATCCCTTCGACCTCTATCAGGCGGAAGTCGCTCACTATACGTCCATGACGCTTGAGCAGATTCAGCCGAGTCGCGACAGCGTGAAGTTGGCGGGCGTGGTCACGAACATTCGCGTCATTCAGGGAAAGCGCGGCCGCATGGGGGCGGTGCAGCTCGACGACGGCACGGCCGTGATGGAAGTGGTTTGCTTCTCGGAAGCTTGGGAACGGCTCAGAAACAAGTTTGCCGTGGACGACGTCGTCTGCGTCGAGGGGCGCGTGCGCTACGACGAATTCAGCAAGCGCGTCTCGGTCAATGTTGAGAATGCCATGTCGCTCGACGAATTCCGAGCCATGGCGGCATCTTGTCTGCGTGTGGAGATTGACGGACGCGTCAAGCACGACGTCAAGCGCATTGAAGGCATTCTGAAGGGAGCGGAGCGCGAGACCGGCGTGACGGTGGCGCTCGACATTCGCACCAAGAAGGCGAGCGGCCGCATGTATCTGCCCTTTACGGTCGGCAACGTGGACGAGCTTCGCATGGAGCTTCGCAACAGCGGCGAAGTCACGGGCACGGAAATCGAGTACTGAAGGCGGAAATGAAAAAATCCCGCACGGCTCAAGCCGTGCGGGATTTGTTCTGGGGTGGGAAATGGGACTCGAACCCACGACAACCGGAATCACAATCCGGGACTCTACCAACTGAGCTATTCCCACCAGAATTTGAATTCTGTGGCCTGCCCGGCAGGGATCGAACCTGCGACCACCTGCTTAGAAGGCAGGTGCTCTATCCAACTGAGCTACGGGCAGATCGACCGGGTGTTTACAGGGCTGGAAATTGGTCGGGGTGAAGAGATTCGAACTCCCGACATCCTGCTCCCAAAGCAGGCGCGCTACCAGACTGCGCTACACCCCGGGTAGGAATCGAATTTTACACGAAATTCGAAAAAATGCAACAGGCAAACGCAAACAGGCAAACGCATCACAAAAACAGAAAAGCCCGCGGGAGGCGTGAAGGTGGTCGCCGAGGCGGCGTTGACGGAGGCTTTGAAGCCGTTGCGGGGCAGTGTGCGGCATCAGTGAAAAAGGTACAATGAGCCGTAGGAGACTCTCTCCTCTTTTTATAGGAAAAAGGGACAAATAATGACGCAAGAACACGACAACTCCAACGATCCGCTGCATGCCAAGAAGAAGGCTTGGTCGGGCCGTTTCTCGGAACCCGTGGACGCTTTTGTGCTTCGCTATACGGCCAGCGTCGACTTTGACAAGCGCATGGCCATGGCCGACATCGACGGTTCGTTGGCTCATGCGGCCATGCTCGCCAAGGTTGGCGTGATCACCGAGCAGGACCTTGCCGACATTCGCCGCGGCATGGCTCAGATCCGCGAGGAAATCACCTCCGGCGCCTTTGAATGGCAGCTCGAACTCGAAGACGTGCATCTCAACATCGAGGCGCGCCTGACGGCCCTTATCGGCGACGCCGGCAAGCGTCTGCACACCGGCCGCTCCCGCAACGACCAGGTGGCCACCGACATTCGCCTCTATCTGCGCAGCGAAATCGACGTGATCGTCGAGCGCCTCGAACATCTCCAGGAAGTGATGGTGCACCAGGCCAAGCTGCACGCCGGCCTCATCATGCCGGGCTTCACCCACATGCAGGTCGCCCAGCCCGTGACGTTCGGCCATCACATGCTTGCTTATGTCGAAATGTTCGAGCGTGACCGCGAACGCATGCTTGACCTTCGCCGCCGCGTCAACCGCAGCCCGCTCGGCGCAGCTGCGCTGGCCGGCACGACCTATCCGATCGATCGCGAGTACTCCGCGAGCCTGCTCGGCTTTGAAGCCGTTGCTCAGAATTCGCTTGACGCCGTTTCCGATCGCGACTTCGCCATCGAGTTCTGCTCCGCCGCCGCCGTCCTGATGATGCACATCTCGCGCCTGTCCGAAGAGCTCGTGATCTGGATGAGCCAGCGCTTCGCCTTCATCAAGCTTCCGGACCGCTTCACGACGGGCAGCTCGATCATGCCTCAGAAGAAGAATCCGGACGTTCCGGAAACGGCCCGAGGCAAGGCCGGCCGCGTTTATGGCGATCTCATTGCCATGCTCACCCTCATGAAGGGCACGCCGCTCGCCTACAACAAGGACTTCCAGGAAGACAAGGAACCGGTCTTCGATGCGATCGATACGGTCAAGGACACGCTTCGTGCCTTCTGCGACATGATGGCCGGCGTCGAACCCCAGGCCGATGCCATGCATCACGCCGCCCAGGCCGGCTATCCGACGGCCACCGACCTTGCCGACTATCTCGTTCGTCACGGCACGCCGTTCCGCACGGCTCACGACATCGTCGGCCAGACGGTGCGCGCCGCTTCCGAACGCGGCTGCGGTCTTGAAGATCTTCCGCTCGACGTGCTCAAGAGCTTCAGCCCGGCCATCGAAGAGGACGTCTACGAAGTGCTCAAGCTTGAAGGCTCCGTCAACGCCCGCAACCATCTTGGCGGCACGGCGCCTGCTCAGGTTGCCAAGCAGGTCGAACGCTGGGAGGCGATCATCGCCGACCGTGTAGCCAAGACCGCCTGAGTCTGAACGCAGGGATGCCGCAGGACTGACCGGGTTTTAGTCCAAGG
>CABUOH010000012.1 GCA_902493085.1 uncultured Sutterella sp.
CACTGTGATGATGAGAGGGCCTGCGGGAGATGAGTAGGTGCGCCAGTTGACGCCGTTTAGTTTGGCGCTGGCAAAGCCTGGAGCATCCGGGAGCGGCAGATAAGGTTGATCTTCGCGCTGCCAGACCGTGTTGTTGGCGGAGTCATATACCTGAACCACGATATGGTAGGACTGCGCGTCGCCGATGATGGTGAGGTGATTAGGATCGGCGAGGGGGAAGGAGTGGGGGACGGATTGCGCAAGCGACTCCGCCGTTTCCTTCAAGTGTGTGTCCAAAAATTGGTTGAATTCTGTCTGTGCGGAGAAAAACGTTGCAGCGGCCGTTGTGAACCCGGCCGCTAGCAGTGCGCCGATCAGCGTGATCAGAAGCTTTCTGCGGATGGAATGCATGAACTAGGTTTCGAGAAGGTAGCCGACGCCGCGGACGGTTTTGATCGCACTGTCGGAGAGCTTCTTTCTCAGATGATGAATGTGAACTTCGATGGCGTTCGAGCCAACGGTGTTGTCCCAGTTGTAGAGCTTTTCCTCAAGCTGAGAGCGGCTCCAGACGACGCCCTGACGTTCGGCAAGGGCGGCAAGCAACGCATATTCCTTGGAGGAGAGAATGATGGGCTCGCCGTTAAATGTGACCTCTCGGGTCGCGGGAGAGATCTTCAGGGCGCCGCGCTCGATGATGGGATCCGCGCGACCGGCGGAGCGGCGAAGCAGAGCGCGTACGCGAGCAGAGAGTTCATCAAGTTCGTAGGGCTTGATCAGATAGTCGTCCGCTCCGCTGTCGAGTCCCTTGACGCGGTCGTCAACGGTATCGCGGGCGGTCGTGACTAGCACGGGCGTCGGATCGCGGCGGGCGCGGAGCTCCTTGAGAACCTGAAGGCCGTCCTTGCCGGGGAGGCCTAAATCCAGGATGACAAGGGAGAACGGCGTGGTCTTCAAGGCGAGCAGTGCGGATTGGCCGTCGCGAACCCAGTCGACCGCGTAGTCTTCGCTTTCAAGGAAGGCAACAAGGCTTTCACCGATCATGTCATCGTCTTCAGCGACAAGAATTCTCATGTTTTTTCTCTTGATATCGTTGATGCAGGCGGCAGAGCGAAGTCCTCAACACGACGGCTGCCATCAGGACAAGCAACATGAAACCAGGCAACGTTATCCTGACGTGCGTCAGTGTGGTTGTCGCTGTCATGAGCCATTCGGCCGCAGGCATGAGGACAAGAGTCCAGAAAAGGGTCCATAGTACGGTGAAGAGAATGGCGAAGAGGCAGACCGCCGGCCTGCCGCCGCTTTGGGAGGCAAGCGAAACGGGGCCGCTGAATCGCCATTCGAGTGCGGGCACGACCCTTGCGGCCGAGCCTGCCGGACCATGCTTCCGGAGCCATTGCCCTATTGTATAGTCGCAAGACGAAGGCGGCAGATTCTCTTTTTCCTTTTTGCGCTTCAGACCGATCCGCCAGAGCAGCATTGTGAGGCACGCGGAGCCGAGCGCGACGCTGGCTGCGGCTTCGACTGGGCCCGTGATGCGCGCCGTCGCGAAGAGCACCGCCATGAGGATGGCGGAGGTTCGATCCGCAAAGGCGAGAAGAAAAAGGATGGGAAGCGCCCAGTCGCTGATAAAATTCATGGCGATGCATTGGCGGAAAAGTCAAGGCATGATTATTGTAGAGGAAGAACCATGGAACCTCGGGTGTATGAACCGTCGGATGGCACGCGCATCGTCGCGCACGTTGTTTATGGCCTGCATGCCGCTTCGATTCTGCTCGGGCTGCTGACGGGCGCCTCCATCGCAGGCGCCTTCATTTTTTCATGGCCTTCCATTCTGGCAGTGATCCTGAACTACATCTTCCGCGGAGATGCGGAAGGAACCTACCTTGAGAGCCATTTTGCCTGGCAGATTCAAACCTTTTGGCTGGCTGCTCTCTGGCTTGTCGTGACCGGGCTGTTCGGCACCGCTCTGGTCTTTTTCGGGATCGGCCTCTTCATCTGGATCATCGGCTTTCTCGTGCTCGGCATATGGATTGCCTACCGCATTGGGTACGGCTGGCTCAGACTCGGACGCCATGCGGCGTTGCCTTTGTGAGCTGAATCGCGAGAAGGGCAAAGGAATCAAAAAATGGCTTTGGGAGCAACCGTCTACAAGGCGACGATTGACGTTTCGGACTTGGATCGGGACAGTTACGGCAACTACGTGCTCACGATCGCTCGGCATCCCTCCGAAACAGAGGAGCGTTTGATGCTCCGCGTGCTGGCCTTTTGCAGACTGGCGGGAGAGAGATTGGAATTCGGTCGAGGGCTTTCGGCTGAAGGAGAGCCTGCACTTTGGGAGATAGACGATACGGGAGCGATCGTGCAGTGGATCGAGGTGGGATGCCCGGATGTCAAGCAGGTGAGAAAGGCGGCGGGCCGAAGCGAACATGTGCAGATCATTGCTTACGGCGAGGATCGCGTAGGTCCTTGGTGGGAAGCCAATAAGGGGGATTTCGCCAAGATCGGCAAGCTTGTGGTTGTCAGCGTGCCTGACGAACAAGTGACGGCTCTGGCTTCAATGGCGTCGCGCAACATGAAGCTTGCGGTCACGATTCAGGACGGCATTCTCTGGATCAGCGACGACCATGATTCACTTCAGATCGAGGTGGCGATCCTGCAAACGGAACACGAGCGGTATTCAGACTTCTGAAGATGAAAAGTCGCCCGTCAGGCGACTTTTCATCTGGCGAGTCGAAACAGTCCCGATGCGTCGAGAAGATGTCAAGACGTTCGGAGACTGTCCGCCACGCGCCAGAATGCTCCTTCGAGATAAAGTCGCAGTGACTCGTCCGACACTGTTTCTTGCAGGGCCGTGCGCATGCAGAGCATCCAAGCGTCGCGAGCTTCGCCGTCAATGCCGAAGCATCGGTGGCTTTCCCTCAACATGGGCATGCCGTGGCGCTCCTGATAGAGCGCCGGGCCGCCGAGCCAAGTGCTGAGAAATTCGGTCATCCTCAGCTCATACTTGGAGAGGTCCTCCGGGTAGAGCCTGCGAAGTTTTTGCGCACCAGGAAGTGTCTGAAGAGCCTTGATGTAGGCTTTGACCAGCCGAATGACACCCTCTTCGCCACCCAGGTGTGCGTAGAGAGAATTGAGATTCGACATGACGGCATTTCCCCTTATAAAAATACCTGCCAAGCACCGATCAGCAGCAGGCTCCAACCGACCGGCAACGAGAACAATCTGCGCAGCCAATGGTTTTCGGGCTTGAAGCCGAAACCGCAGATCCAGCAGATGCTCATGCCTATCATCATGAGGACGAACCAGCCGTGAGGTACCGATGCGCCGTCAGCGGCGACGGCGCGCGGATAGATCACGACCAGCGCTACAACGGCTGCCGCCGCCAGGATGGACAGCGTCCGGATGAATCCGTCGATGCCGGAAGTTTTCTTGGTCGGATTAGTGTTCATTCTTGGACAGGACGACTTCGACGACGGAAGCGAGAAGGATGGCGAAGGCCAGTCCCATTGCCCAGTAAAAGTAAGCCATGGTTGTTTCCTCTTTCTGTCGGGACCAGCAGAGCCGGTCCCGGTTGTCGGTGTGGTCGCGCTCGATCAGTAGAGCGAGTGCGAGTTCTTCTCGATGTATTCGCTGTTGAGTTTGCCGCTCATGACCTTGTAGGCCCAGCCGGTGTAAAGGAGCACTAGCGGGAGGAAGATCAGCGTGACGAAGAGCATGATTTCAAGCGTCAGCTGCGAGCTCGTGCAGTCCCAAAGAGTGAGGCCGGCGTTGGGCATCGTCGAGGACGGCATGACGAACGGGAACATTGCCAACAGGGGCGTCAGGATGATGCCGAGCAGCGAGGCGGCCGAGAGTACGAAGGCAAATCCCGGCTTGTTCGCGCGGACCATGCCGGCTCCGCCGAGCGCACCGAGCACGCCGAGGGCGGGTACGAGCCAGAGCGCGGGAACGGAAGCGAAGTTGGAGAACCAGGCGCCGGCTTGGATTTCGACCGTCTTGGCGAGCGGATTGGCGGGCCCCGCCGGATCAAGACCGGCAACAGCGACGTAGCCGTCGATGCCTGCCCAGACCCAGAAGCCTCCGATCACAAAGAGAACAGCGGAGAGGATCCCGGCGATGAAGGCAACGTTGCGGGCGCGGGCCTGCAGGGCGCCTTCGGTGCGAAGCGTTAGGTAGTTGCCGCCGTGGGCCACGATCATGACAAGCGAAAGCACGCCGCAAAGGAGGCCAAACGGGTTGAGAAGACCGAAGAACGAGCCCGTATAGATCGGACGCATCGTTTCGTCAATGTGAAATGGTACGCCCTGCAGGAGGTTGCCGAAAGCAACGCCGCAGATAACAGGGGGGATGGCGGAGCCCAGGAACAGGAGCCAATCCCACGTTGCGCGCCATTTCGTGGCAGCTACCTTGGAGCGGAAGTCAAAGGCGACCGGGCGGAAGATGAGCGCCATCAGCAGGACGAGCATTGCCCAATAGAATCCGGAGAACGCGGTGGCGTACATCATCGGCCAAGCGGCGAACATGGCGCCGCCGCCGGTGATGAGCCAGACTTGATTTCCGTCCCAGTGAGGGGCGACGGAGTTGATCATCACGCGACGTTCGTTGTCGTCCTTGCCGAGGAACGGCAGGAGAGAACCGACGCCCATGTCGTGGCCGTCCATGATGGCGAAGCCGACGAGCAGCACGCCGATGAAAAGCCACCAGATTACTTTGAGGATTTCATAGTCGATCATGTCAGAGCCTCGGCTTAGTTGCGTTCAAAGTGATAACGGCCGGTGCCGAGGGCGCTCGGGCCGCGCTTGCTGATGCGGATCATCAGCCACATCTCCACGACCAGAAGGGCGGTGTAGAGGACGCCGAAGCCCAGAAGCGAGCCGGCAACGTCCCCCGCCGTCAGAGCGGAGACGGAGAGGTGAGTCGGAAGGACGTTGTAGATGGTCCAGGGCTGACGGCCGAATTCGGCAACGAACCAGCCGGCTTCACTGGCAATCCAAGGCAACGGCAGGGCCAGCACGGCCAGACGCAGATACCAGGTCTTGTCGGCGATTTCCTTCCGGAAGGAATAGAAGAGACCGAGGGCAAAGACGAGGGCCATGGCGAGCCCCGAGCCGACCATGATGCGGAAGGACCAGAACATCGGAGTAACGGACGGAATCGTGTCGGAGGCGGCCTGCTTGATCATTTCGGGCGTGGCGGCGGCGACGTCGTTCGTGTAGCGCTTCAGGAGAAGACCGAATCCGAGGTCGTCACGCACGGCGAGGAATTGCTCGCGAAGCTGTTCGTTGGACGGATCCTTGCGGAGCTGCTCAAGTACGCCGACGGCTTTTTGGCCGTTGACGATGCGCTGTTCAGCCTGAGCCGTAAGCTCCTTGATGCCCGGAATTTCGGTCGAAAGGGAGCGCGTGCCCATCAGGCCGAAGAGCCAGGGAAGGTCGATCTGGGCGTGATTCATCTGGGCATCTTCGTCGGGGATCGCGAAGAGCGTGAGCGGAGCAGGGGCTTCATGAGTTTCCCAGATGGCTTCCATGGCGGCGATCTTCGTCGGCTGATCCTTCGTGACGAGGTAGCCGGATTCGTCGCCCATCTGGATGGTCATCAAGGTGGCGATCATGCCGAAAACAGCAGCAAGACGGAAGGACGAACGGGCGAACTGCAGATCCTGACGGCGGAGCATGTAATAAGCGGAGATGGCCATGACGAAGATGGCGCCCGTCATGTAGCCGCCGGCAACGGTATGGACAAACTTGGCCTGAGCCCATTCATTGGTGAGAACAGCCCAGAAGTCGACCATTTCCATTCGCATCGTCTGAAAGTTGAACTCTGCGCCGACGGGATTCATCATCCAGCCATTGGCCACGAGAATCCAAAGGGCGGAGAGGTTGGAGCCTACGGCCATGAGAATCGTGGCGGCCAGGTGCTTACCCTTGGAGAGGCGATTCCAGCCGAAGAAGAATAGGCCGATGAAGGTGGACTCGAGGAAGAAGGCCATCAAACCTTCAATTGCGAGCGGTGCACCGAAGATGTCTCCCACATAGTGGGAGTAGTAGGCCCAGTTCGTACCGAACTGGAATTCCATGGTGATGCCGGTGGCAACGCCGAGAGCGAAGTTAATCCCGAAGAGTTTGCCCCAGAAGCGGGTCATGTCTTTGTAGATTTCCTTGCCGGTAAGGACGTACGTTACTTCCATGGCCACGAGCATGAACGATAGTCCGAGCGTCAGGGGCACGAAGATGAAGTGGTACATCGCGGTCACCGCAAACTGAAGGCGGGACAGGTCAACAAGATCAGATGGGATCATTGAGGACTCCAGATGTTATTTGGTTGGATTGGCTTGAGCAGATGTCTCCGAGGCGCCCAGCACGACGTTTCCGACAACGTCGGCATTCACTTCGGGACGATGCTCGGGACTGAAGAAGAAGTACCAGAGGCCGAAGATGAAGAGAAGCTTGCATGCGATCACGATTGCGATTTCGCGACCGAGCTTTGAGTTGCCGGGGGAGACGTTGTTGGTTTTCATTGTTGGGGAATACGACGGAAGCACATCAACAAGCTCATGCTAAAGCTGTCCGCGCGGAAATAATCATCGGAATGATCTGTCAAAACTTGTAAATTGACGAAAACAACGAGAATGTGTCAGCATGTCAGTCAGTTTGGCATGAAGGGTGGCATATATGTCAGTCAATTCTGAGTTGAAGACCGTTCTTGACGCATTTGATGATCCAAGGCTTCTTGTGAGGTCTGACTATACGGTGGCTTATGCCAATCGTGCGTTCGTGAAGCGTTATGGCCGGCAGGACTTTGCCGGCAGAAGCTGCTTTGAGCTGTTGTTTCACAAGTCGGCCTGCTGTGCAGATTGCGGTGAACGCTGTCCGCTTGAGACTTCGACCATTACGGGGGCGCCTGAAACGGTTTTGCGCAGAGAGCTGGGCCCTGCGGGCGTTCGTTATCTCGAACTCTGCAGCACGCCGCTCAAGGGGACGGATGGAAGGGCGGTCCTCTTTATGGAGTCGATCGTGGATCGGAGCGGGACTCGAGAGCCGCTGAACCTCAGAGGGGTGGTGGCAGAATCCTCCGCAGTCAAGACCGCCCTCGAGAAGATTTCGCTTGTCACCGCTCTCGATGTGCCCGTGCTGTTCATCGGCCCTTCCGGAAGCGGCAAGCGGGAGTTCGCCAGACTGTTGCATGAAAATTCGCGTCGTGCCGCTCATTCTTTTCTCTGCGTTGACTGTCGCGGATTGACGCCTGCCAAGCTCAGTCGTGAGCTTCGGCTCACGGCTCCCTTCGGTCTTTCAGGGGGCACGCTTTATCTAAAGGCCATTGAGGAGTTGTCTTCCGACATGCAGGGGGCCGTGCTGCGCATGTTGGAGACGGGGAGCTGGGTTGATTCAGAGGGAAGCAGCTGCGAACGGGCAGACATCCGCCTCGTCTGCGGCACGCGGAAGTCGCTTCGGGAGTTGCTGGAGGCGGACGTTTTGCGGGAGGAGCTGTACTACAGACTATGCGTTTGTCCGATTCGCGTTCCCGGATTGGAGGAACGTGCGGAGGACTTGCCGGAGCTCGTGCGTCTGACACTTCAAAACCTCAAGGCGAAGGGGCTTGAACTCAGGCTTGCTTCCGGCGTTTGCGAGGCACTCTCCCGTCGTGTCTGGCGGGGCCATGTGCGCGAGCTGCAGGCCGTGCTGGAGCGCTGCGCCATCTTCAGTCGCGGGGAAGTCGTCGGCATGGAGAAGCTCTTTGATGACGAGCCCATTGTGTCCGAGGAAGGAGAGGTCTCCGAAGAGGTGCGCCTGCGTGCTTTAATTAGAGACTGGAAGGGATCCAGAGCAGATCTTGCTGCGCACCTGGGCGTGAGCGAGCGCACCATTTACCGCTGGATCGAACGTTGTCGTCGGGAGAAATGAAAGTGGGATGTCCAACGGAGCTGCTGTTTGAACTGGTCGAAGGAGAAGAACGCCGAGAAGTGGCGCTCGCCGACGGAGCATTGAGTTATGCGTTGGCGGCTTGCCGAAATGCACGGTGTGCGGGGACGATCGTGCTCATTCATGGCGTAGCTTCCAATGCCAGTCGCTGGGAGGAGTTTACGGAGCAAACGCCGCTCCGCGACGGCTGGCGGATCATTCGTTTGGATCTGAGGGGGCACGGTGCGAGCGAGTCTCGTGTAAAGGGGACGTTGGAAGTCCATGCAGCCGATCTGATGCGCGTACTTGACGATGCGGCGGTTGAAAAGGCCGTGCTTGTCGGCCACAGCTTAGGGGCTCAAATTGCCATGCGCGCAGCCATGCTCTATCCGGAGCGCGTTTTAGGAATGGTGCTCATGGATCCGTTGGTGTCGTCCGCTCTGACGCCAACGGCTCTCGCTCATCGAAAGAAGTATCCGCTGCTTGTGACGGTGGAATTCTTTGCCCGCATGCTCAATGCGGTGGGAATTCGACGCCGCATGCCTCACTACAGTCTCAGAGCGCACGACCGAAAGGCGAGAGAGATGCTGGCTCGGGGAGGAGACGCTCTGCAGGCCTTCATCGATGAGTATTCGTCGCCGCTCAAGGATCTCGGCCATATTCATACGGCATGCTACATGCGTGACATACTTGAAGTCGGCAGGGAGACGCCGGATCTTTCCCAACTTGAGTTCCCGGTGCTTGTGATAGGCGCATCGTCGGGCACCTTCACTGATGAAAAACGCATGCGGGAGTGGGTCGGAGGCCTTCGGGACGGCACTTGGGCAGTCGTCAACTGCTACCACTGGCCTTTGACGGAATGTCCGGCGCAAGTCAGCCGAATCATTGAGAATTGGATTGGCAGAGAATTCGATCGTTGAAACGAGTTTCTGAAAACTGTAAAAAAGCCTGCGGCGCAGGCTGCAGGCTTTTTGGCGTTCGATACAGGTCAATGGATCGGAGCGGATGTCTGGACGCTCTAGTCCTCTTCGCGGTTGATCGTGATGCGAACGATTGGCGGGGCGGCTTCAACGTCCTTCTCAGTCAGTCCCCAGAGAGCAACGAGATCGGCTTGGGACGGCATTTCTTCGGCATTGGCCTTGCGGGCTCGACGGCAAACGAGGGAGGCACGGACAAGCTTTTCCACGACGTCGAGCGAAAGACAGTTCAAATCGGGGAATTCGACGCGGCAATGCTCAAGGTCAATGTTCTTGATCTTGTCTTTGAAGTCTTTGACGACGTCTTGTTCAGCCAGGTAGAGAACAAGGGACTTTTCATGGGACTCGACGGCAAAGAGCGGGCCGTCGAGTTCATAAAATGCAAGTCCGAAACGCATGCTTTCACGAACGCCTCGGGCAGAGCGACGAATCATGCTGCAGACTCGCGCCATAGCAACGCGCCGGTCGTTGGGAAGGCTTTGCAGATAGCCTCCGACCGTCGTAGCGGCAGGAACCATGAATAGCTCTCCGATGAAATTTTGTAGTAAAGACCTACAATTTTATCAAAATTTGCCTTATCTAGGCCGAAAATCGGCACCAGAATGTAACCTGCCATGCTGAAGGCGTCAGCGCCAGAACGTATAGTCGGCCTCAAAGGGGCGAACGAGCCGCTGTCCTTGTTGAGACGCGGAGCATTTTGTGAGCGGCATCCCGCCTTTGGAATGAGTGCGCTCGACATAACGCACGCCGGCGAAGGTACCCTTCTTCGGAGCAGTTGCCTTGAAAACGGCGTCGGCCAGATCTGCGGCGCTGTTGCGTGGTCCGTTCGTGAGGACGGACATCTTTAAAACAGTGCCGTCTAGGGCGGTGAGGCTCCAGTCGGCATTGAGCGTGCCCACAATGTCGTTGTTGCGGTAGAGGGCTCCTGATGGATGCAGGAAGCGCCAGTAGAACCCCTTCGCATCGTAGGTGCAGGCAAAATGCATGCGGCCGCGCACTGTTCGGGTTGAAATCTTCGTTGCGGATTCGATGGCGTCGCGCCAGTGGGAGGCGTTCCGGTCATCCGAGCTGAAAATGCCCGAGGACGTGAGAGAGGAGCAGCCGGCAAGGATTGCGGCGCAGGCGATGGCGGAGGCGGCGAGGAGAGGACGGAGAAAGGGAGGCATGACGGTCGAAAATGCTGTGATGGCGAATCGCGTTGGTCGAGGATTACCGTGAAAAGGAGAGGCGCCCCGGGCAGCAGACTTATACAATCAAACATAATAATGGTATGAATGAGTGTCAACCTTGGTAGAGTTAACAGGTTTTGCTGATGACTCCAAAAGAGGCTTCGGACACAGGATCAGAACGGTCGCAACTTCACCAAGGAGATCTCGGTGCGGCCGTCATTTTTACGGGGGGACTGCAGTGTTCCAAATTCGCATTCACGGCCGCGGCGGACAAGGTGTTGTTACGGCTGCGGAGATGCTGGCTCTCGCCGGCTTCATGGAGGGCCATCATGCTCAGGCCTTTCCGAGCTTTGGCTCCGAACGCACGGGCGCGCCGGTTGTGGCCTTCGCACGCCTAGCCTCTTCCGAAATCCGTCTCAGGGAGCCCGTGCTTGAGCCTGACGTCGTGCTCGTGCAGGACAAGACGCTGCTTGAGAGCGTCGACGTTTTCAAGGGACTTCGCGACAACGGCTATGTGCTCATCAATTCGAGCGAGACGCCCGAAGCTCTCGGTTTGGAGGATTTGGAAAAACGTCTTCCTGAGGGTCACTTGTTGTGCGTGCCTGCCACTGCCTATGCCTTGGAAAAGATCGGCCGGCCCTTGCCCGGTGCGGCGATGCTTGCAGGCATGGCCGCCATGACGGGCAGCATGAAGCTCGAAAGCGTCATTGCTGCCTATAACGAAAAGTTCTCGGGCCGCGTCGCCCAGGCCAACGCTGAAGTTGCGAAGCTGGCCTTTGATTCGGTCAAGTTGATGCTCGGAGGTGCTCATGCTTAAGCAGTTGGAAGGCAGTCAGGGCGTTGCCCAGGCGGTGGCGCTCTGCCGTCCGGAAGTTGTTTGTGCGTATCCGATTTCGCCGCAGACCCATATTGTTGAAGCGCTCGGAGCGCTCTGTCGCAAGGGGATCCTCAAGGATTGCGAGTACATCAACGTCGAGAGCGAGTTCGCGGCCATGTCGGTGGCGATCGGCGCTTCGGTCGCAGGGGCCCGCGCCTATACGGCCACAGCCTCACAGGGGCTGCTCTTCATGGTTGAGGCGGTCTACAACGCGTCCGGTCTCGGACTCCCGATCGTCATGACGGTCGCCAATCGTGCAATCGGTGCCCCGATCAATATTTGGAATGACCATTCGGACTCCATGAGCCAGCGCGACAGCGGCTGGATCCAGCTCTTTGCCGAGACTAATCAGGAAGCCGTTGACCTGCATATTCAGGCTTTCCGCCTAGCCGAGGAGCTGTCGCTTCCAGTCATGGTCTGCATGGACGGCTTTGTGCTTACGCACGCTTTCGAGCGCATGGACATCCCGTCTCAGGAGGAGGTCGATGCGTTTCTGCCGCCCTACGAGCCGCGCCAGGTTCTCGACCCCGATCATCCGTACTCTATCGGTGCCATGGTGGGGCCGGAGGCCTTTACGGAAGTACGATGGCTGGCGCACAAGCGCATGCTTGATGCACTGCCGGCCATTCAAAAGACGTCTGAGGAGTTTGCCGCGTGCTTCGGCCGCCGTTCGGGCGGCCTGCTCGGCACTTATTGCATGGAGGATGCAGAGGTCTGCGTGCTTGCCATGGGCTCCATTCTCGGCACGATCAAGGACACCGTGGATGAAATGCGCCAGGCGGGCGTCAAGATCGGAGTTTTGAGTCTGAAGAGCTATCGTCCGTTCCCGGATGAAGCTCTCCGTGAGGCCGTCAAGGGCGTTAAGACGCTTGTCGTGCTTGAACGAATGGTGAGTGCAGGCAGCGGAGGCGCGCTCTACCTTGATGTGCTCAAGGCTGTACGCCGCGAGCCGGTGGAGCTTCGAAGCGTCATTGCCGGCCTCGGAGGGCGCGCCGTCACGAAGTCAAGCCTGCGCAGTGTGTTCGACTCCGCCTGCAATGGCACGCTCCCCGATGAGACGGTGTTCCTGGATCTTGACAGGACGCTTGTCGAACATCAGCTGGCCAGAGAGGCCCAAAGTCGCCACACCGGTCCGGTGGCCGAATCGTTGAACCGCGAAGTAAATGAGCGAAAGGTGCTTCAGGGCGAGGAGATTTAAAGAATGAGTGAGGTCGTACACTTCTATCAAACGGGAACCTTTACCGTGGGCAATCGTCTTGTTGCGCCTGAAGAACGCTCGGGACAAGCTTCCATGGAGCGTTCCAATGCGCTCACTTCGGGTCACCGTGCCTGCCAGGGTTGCGGGGAGGCGCTTGGCGCCCGCTATGCCGTAGACGCTGCGCTTCGCGCTGTGAACGGCCGCTTGGCTGCCGCCAATGCCACGGGCTGCCTTGAGGTCTTTTCGACGCCTTATCCGGAAACGAGCTGGCAGCTCCCTTGGTTCCATTCTCTTTTTGGTAATACTGCTGCTGTGGCAACCGGCATGGCTGCCGCCTTCAAGGTGAAGGCAAAAAAGAGCGGCGGCGCGGAAACCCGAGTAATTGCCATGGGCGGTGACGGCGGAACGACCGACATCGGCTTTGGTTGTCTTTCAGGCATGTTCGAGCGCAACGATGATGTGCTCTACATTTGCTACGACAATGAAGCCTATATGAATACCGGCGTTCAGCGTTCCTCCGCGACGCCTCCAGCAGCCCGTACGGCGACCACTCAGGTTGCCGGCGACGAGCCGGGCAATGCTTGGGGACAGGGCAAGGACGTGCCGCTCATTGCGATGGCGCATGGCATTCCCTATGTGGCAACGGCGACAGTGGCTGATCTGCGCGATCTGGAACGCAAGGTGACGAAGGCCATGAATATGCGCGGCGCCCGCTACATTCACATTCTCGTGCCTTGCCCGTTAGGCTGGGGGCACGGATCCGGCTTGACGGTGCAGATTGCACGCATGGCCCAACAAAGCGGCATATTCCCGGTGTTTGAAGCTGAGTATGGCGAAGTGACCGGGGTCAGCAAGATTCGCCGCAAACTTCCCGTGGAGCAGTATCTTAAACCGCAGAAGCGTTTCGCACATCTGTTCGGCAAGAACGCAGACCCGTCCGTCATCGCGCGCATTCAGGCCATGGCAGACCGCAACATTCAGAACTACGGTCTGATCGATGGGGACGAAACCGAGACGCATCCGACGGCGGTTCAGGGTGATGAGCGCGCTCATCACTTTTGATGGAAAAGATTAGGAGATATCAGTGAGCAGCAAACCTTTTGCCATTACGCTTGATGTCGGCACGTCGCTGGCCAACCGCACCGGAAGCTGGCGCACGCTGCGTCCGGTCTATGTGAACCGTCTTCCGCCGTGCAACGCCAAGTGTCCTGCCGGCGAGCAGTGCCAGGCTTGGCTTTATCACGCAGAGGGCGGTGATTATCGCCAGGCTTGGGAGAAGATTGTCGAGGATAATCCGTTTCCTGCCTGCATGGGGCGCGTGTGCTATCACACATGCGAGTCCGCCTGCAATCGCGGTGAACTTGATGAATCCGTCGGCATCAACGCCGTAGAGCGCTTTCTGGGTGATCATGCGCTTGAAAAAGGCTGGACGTTCCCGAAGCCCGCGACGAAAAGCGGAAAACGTGTCCTTGTCGTGGGCGCAGGCCCGGCCGGTCTGTCCGCAGCCTATCATCTTGCTCGCATGGGGCACGAAGTCTGCGTTCGAGATGGCGCGGATGCGGCCGGCGGCATGATGCGCTACGGCATCCCGAAGTATCGACTTCCGCGCGCAGTTCTCGACAAGGAGATCGCGCGAATTGCCGAGTTGGGCGTGAAGTTTGAGCTTTCCCGTGAGGTTGACGACCTCGCAACGGAAATGACGAGGGGCGGCTTTGATGCGGCATTCCTCGGAGTCGGTGCCAGCCTTGCACGCCGTGCCTATATTCCGGCTGGAGATGCTGCACATGTGCTTGACGCCGTTACGGTGCTTCGTTCCATGGAAGGCGAGGAACAGCCGCTTCTGGGGCGTCGCGTAGTGGTCTACGGCGGAGGCAATACCGCCATCGACGTAGCTCGCACCGCGAAGCGTCTTGGTGCAGAGCCGCTGGTGGTTTATCGTCGAACGCGTGAGCGCGCTCCGGCTCATCAGTTTGAA
>CABUOH010000013.1 GCA_902493085.1 uncultured Sutterella sp.
TTCAAATCCGGCATTTGGCGTCTGATGAAGGAGTTTCCGCAGGTCGAACTCATTCCCGTCTATATTGAAAACCTGCATCGCGCCATGCCTAAGGGCGTTTTGTTGCCCGTCCCCACCGTTTGCTCCATCCGCTTCGGCGCCCCTCTGGAACACTCCCCCGATGATCTGAAGGAGGACTTCCTCGAACGCGCCCGAAACGCCATCATTTCTCTAGCACAGCCATGAGACTCGGATTCACCATTCAGGAAGCCTACGGCATCCTTCTCGTCGGTCTAGCGCTTCTTGCCGCAGCCGGCACCTTCTACGCGAATTGGGCTCTGAGCCGCAGCAGCGATCCGGAACAGCGTACCCGTCTTCTGGCAGTCAACGCTCGCGTACGAATGTCCTGGTGGCTCATCGTCGTCTTCACGATCGCATTTGCACTTGGCCAGGCCACGCTGCTCGTCTTCTTTGCCCTCATCAGCTTCTTCCTACTGAGAGAGTTCATTGCGATCACACCCACGAAGCCCACAGATCACAATGCGCTCGTCGTCGCCTTCTACATTGCCATTCCCGTGCAGTACGCGCTCATCGGCTTCGACGTCTCTTACTTTTTGACGCTCTTCATCCCAACCTATCTCTTCCTCGCACTGCCCGTGATCATGGCCATTACGAAGGACACGGAACGGTATCTCGAGCGCGTCGCCAAGGTTCAATGGGGCATCATGCTCTGCGTCTTCTGCGTAAGTCACGCGCCCGCCATCGCCACGCTCGATCTCACACGTTACAACTCTTCAGGGCCACTCCTGCTCCTTTATTTCCTGCTCGTCGTCTTCGTGAGCGATCTTGCCTCAAGCATCGCCAGCTCGTTCTTCGGCGGTAAGACACTGAGCTTCAACGCCAACCGCACGGTCAAGGGCACACTCATCGGCTCCTTCTGCGGCGTACTTGCAGGAGCGGCCATGTTCTGGATCACGCCCTTCCGGGCCTGGCAGGCCGTCATCATGGCCGTCATCATTGCGGCATCCTGCGTGATGGGCGACCTGGTGATCAATTCCGTTCGTCGGAGCATGGGAGCTACGCGCCTGGCGGGAGAGGGCGACATCTACATGACGCGAGGCACACTTGCACGTCTGGCGCCGCTCACCTTCGCCGCACCGGTCTTTTACCATCTGACCATCACGTTCTTCATCCTCTACAAGGATGCGTTCTAAGAACAGACAGCCTCCATGGCAAAGCCCCCGAAGCTTGACGACTTCGGGGGCTTTTTAGATTCTGACAGGCTTACGCCTCCGGCCTCTTAGCGTCGGCGGTTGCCGTTCTGAGCACCAACGGGCGGACGGCCTTCAATGTGGCGGAAGGTAATTCGGCCCTTGGTCAGATCGTACGGCGAGAGCTCGAGGGACACCTTGTCGCCAGCGAGAATGCGGATATGATGCTTGCGCATCTTACCGTTGGTGTAGGCCACCAGTTCATGACCGTTGTCAAGTTTGACGCGATAACGGGCATCGGGCAGCACTTCAAGCACCTGACCCGACATCTCGATGAGATCTTCCTTTGCCATATTCTTCCAAGTTGATCCGCCGGGTCCTCAAAGACAAACAAGGCTGCACGTCGCGCAGCGGCGGACACGGCGATGGGTGAAACTATCAACGGCGATCGGCTCGCCGTCACAAGTGCGTGATTGTACCACCGATTGCCCTTGGAACATCGGGTTTTACCCGCAAACTTCGCCGTTTCCCGCGATTCGTTTAAGGCTAGGACAATATACACTTGGCTAAAATACAGCCGTGAGCGGGCAAGACCTTCCCCCCCCTGCTCTTGGAACATCTTTTTCGGCGTGCGGACGCCTGCACGCCGGCCGACCCTTTTGGAGAATTGAACATGAAGACGGTGCTTGTTGTTTACGACAGCCGCTCCGGCCATACCGCTCGTATCGCCCGCCGCATTTGGGAAACCATCATTGCCGAAGGCCACCAGGCCGACATGATGCACGTGCTTGAAGCCGACCGCGAAGGCGTCGACTGGAACAAGTACGACCTCGTCATCTGCGGTGCTCCTGTTCTCTACGGCGTGTTCCGCAAGCAGTTCCTCGCTTTCGTCAATCGCTGGAAGGCCGTTCTTGATGCCAAGCCCAACAGCTTCTTCAACGTAACCGTCATTGCGCGCAACCCGGCCAAGGCCACTCCCGAAGGCAACGCCTACTGCCGCAAGTTCCTTGAGAACAACCCGTGGCATCCGAAGGATGTCAAGTGCTTTGCCGGCAAAGTCGACTACCCGAACTGGAATTGGATCGACGCCAAGCTCATCCAGATGATCATGAAGATGACCAAGGGCCCGACGGAAATGACAGCCGTCATCGACTACACCGACTGGGATGCCGTCGAAGAATACGCCCGCCACTGCCTGACGCTTGAAAACTAATACGCCTCAAGCATGTGTTCAACGCTCAAAAGCCTCCGGCAATCGGAGGCTTTTTTGCGCCTCTAGGGGTTAAGTCGTGTTTTTCGACCTCGTTTTCGTGTCTTTGTACCGCTAAACTTATGATAGATGCGCTTGTCCGTCTTTTTCTGCGACGGCGTTCTCCTGCACAGCGTTCCCGATTGGCATATCCGACCATGCGCATCCGCCCTGCCGGCCTCGAAACCGGCCACCATCGCAAGAATTCGTAGATCCCCTAGACATGACTCAAAGCTTTCCCTGGTACAAGAGCTATCCTGCCGGCGTCCCACACGAAATCGATCCGGACCGTTATCCGAGCATTCCGGCCGTCCTCGACGACATCGCTGCGCGCTACCCCGACAAGGTGGGCTACACCAACATGGACTGCGGCCTCACCTACGGCCGCACGGCTGCGCTCACCAAGGAACTCGCCGCCTACCTTCAAAGCCTCGGCCTCAAGCCCGGCGACCGCGTCGCCATCATGATGCCGAATCTTTTACAGTATGTCATCGCCATGTACGCCTGCCTGCGGGCAGGCTTTATCGTGGTCAACATCAATCCGCTGTACACCTCCCGCGAAGTCAACGGCACGTTGCGCGACTCCGAGGCGAAGGCGATCATCATCATTGAAAACTTCGCCAAAACGTTGCAGAACGCTTTGCCGGGCACGAAATGCGAGCACATCATTACGACTGCAGTGGGCGACCTCTTCCCCTTCTTCAAGCGTACGCTCGTCAACTTCGTTGTGCGCAAAATCAAGAAGATGGTGCCGGAATACTCACTTCCGAAGGCCGTCGGCTTCAACGAGGCGCTTGAAATCGGCCGCCGCCACGGCTTCACCGCCCACGAGATCCGCAACACCGACATCGCCTTCCTGCAATACACAGGCGGAACGACCGGCGTCGCCAAAGGCGCCATTCTGACACATCGCAACCTTCTCGCCAACCTTCAGCAAGTGGGCTACTGGCTTGCCAGCGCCTGCAAGGAAGGCAAAGAAGTCGCCCTTACTGCTCTACCGCTATACCACATCTTCTCCCTTACGGCGACGCTCTCCTTCACGCAGTTCGCCGCCAACATGGTGCTCATCACCAATCCGCGCGACATTGACGGACTGGCCAAGGAATGTGCCAAGTGGGACTTTTCAATCATTGTCGGCGTCAACACGCTCTTCGCTGCGTTGCTTAACAACAAGATCTTCTGTGCCCACAAATTCACGCGCCTCAAAGTTACGGCCGGCGGCGGATCTCAAGTTCAGCGCAGCATCGCCGAACGTTGGAAGAAGCAAACAGGTTGCAACATCCTCGAAGCCTACGGCTTGACGGAATGCTCGCCCGGGGTCTGCGGCAACATTCCCGACGCACCGTGGGACGGTTCGGTGGGCGTGCCCATCCCCTCAACCGAAGTGTCCATCCGCGGTGAAGGCTTCCGCGATCTCGGTTGTTGCCCATCCCCCGACAAGATCCCTGAATATACGGGCGAAATCTGCGTGCGCGGCCCGCAAGTCATGCAGGGCTATTGGAACAAGCCTGAGGAAACGGCAGCCGTTCTGCGCGACGGCTGGCTTCGAACAGGCGACGTCGGGCACATGGACATGAACGGCAGCATCACGATTACGGACCGCAAAAAGGACATGATTCTCGTGTCCGGCTTCAATGTCTATCCGAACGAAGTCGAAAACGTCATCGCCGGCATGCCCGGCGTGTTGGAGGTGGGGGTCGTGGGCGTTCCGAGCGCCAAGTCCGGCGAAACCGTCAAGGCCGTGATCGTCCGCAAGGACCCCGCCCTCACCGCAGATGATGTCAAGAAGTACTGTCGCACCCAGCTGACTGGCTACAAGATGCCTCGCGAGATAATCTTCGTCGATTCACTGCCAAAAACCGCCGTGGGCAAGATCCTGCGTCGAGAGCTCAAAGACATCAAGTAAACGCCCTGAATGCGCACATGCAAAATGCCGGCTCCCTCACGGAAGCCGGCATTTTGATTTTCACCTCAATCCCGTACGCTCAAGGCCGGATCGGCCTTGAGCGTGACGGAAACGCCGTCAAGCTCCACGAGCTCGCCTCCGCGAAGCTTTCGGGTCTTGCGAAGCTCAACCTCTCCGTCGACACGCACTACCCCATCAGCAATCATCGCCTTGGCTTGAGCACCGGAATCGGCCGCGCCGACCGCTTTGAGAAGCGCGTCAAGCGTAATAAGCTCGCCCTTGATCTGAAATTCATGATTCATTCTTTCACTTTCCTAACCTAGGTCAAACCCGAATGCCCCACAACGGGCACCGTAGTGACAAAATCAACAGCTTACCGCCTTTTCATGCGTGCAAACCCTAGCTGCCAGAAATGCGGACAAACCATTCTACGGCTTTCATCATGCTATCCGCCATCGCACTCATTCTCGCCTTTCAGGTCATCGGAGAAGTCATCAGCCGCTGGGCGGGCATTCCCGTTCCCGGGCCCGTCATCGGCATGATCCTCATGCTTCTCGCCTTTTTCGTCAAGGACGATCTGATCGACCGCATTCGCCCGACAGGCGGCGTACTCCTCTCGAATCTGTCGCTCCTCTTCGTGCCGGCCGGCGTAGGCGTCATGCGCTACAGTGACCTATTTCTTCGAGAAGGCCTGGCCATCGGCATCGTGCTGGTGCTCTCGACCCTCATCGCCATGCTCGTTACGGCCTACACGATCATTTTCGTCGAAAAGCTAGTACACAAACAAAAGGACTGATCATGCAGGACATCCTTCAGCAACTTTCGCCGATCCTCGACAACCCCGCCCTCTGGCTTGCCGTAACGCTCGTTGCCTTCATCTTCGGTCAATACCTCTACAAGCTCACGCGCTTCAATCCGCTCTTTACGCCGATCATCGTGGCCGTCGTTTGCATCATTGTCACACTGCTCGTCATGCGCGTGCCCTATGAACAGTACTTTAAGGGCGCCGGCACCATTCACTTCCTGCTGGGCCCCGCAACCGTCGTTCTCGCTGTTCCGCTCTTCGAACAGCGGCAGAAACTCGCAGAACTGTGGTTGCCGCTCTCCTGCGGACTGCTCGCTGGCAGCATCGCGGCCATTGTCTCCGTCGTCATCTTCGGCTGGGCTTTCGGACTCTCGGCAGAAACCATGATCTCCATGATCCCGAAGTCCGTGACGACGCCAATCGCCATGGGCGTATCCGAAGCCATGGGCGGCCGTCCCGATCTGACGGCTTGCCTGGTCGTGATCACCGGCATTTTTGGCTCCATCGTCGGCCGCCCGCTCTTCAACTTCTGCCACATTACGTCCGACCCTGTCCGCGGCGTGACGCTGGGGTTGACTGCACACGGAATGGGTACCAGCGCGGCCTTTCAGATTTCTAACCGCGCAGGCGCCTTCGGCGGACTTGCCATGGGGCTTACCGGCATCATCACAGCCTTCCTTGCACCGCTCATCGCCGGCCCGCTCATGAAGTTGCTAGGGCTCTAAAGCAAGCGGTCATCCAGCAAAAAACGCGCGCCTTCGGAAAGAGAAGGACGCGCGTTTTTTACGTCTGGGCCGGTTAGAGCATTACGGTAGCCACACCGGTAATGATCACGACACCGAGAATGTTGAGCCAGAAGCCGGCCTTTACCATATCTCCGATTCTCAATCGCCCCGTTCCGAACACGATCGCGTTGGGCGGCGTGGCCACGGGCATCATGAAGGCGCAGGAAGCGGCCAGGGCGGTGGTCACCAGAAGACCGGAGGCATCAATCTTGAGCGCATCCGCGGCGGCGGAAATGAGCGGCATCATCGTAGCTGCAAGTGCGGTATTCGAGGTCACTTCGGTGGCAAAGGTCACGAGAGTCGCGACGCCTGCCATCATGGAGATCTCGCCGAGACCGCCTAGAGCCGTAGCCTGTGCGCCCACCAGCGCAGCGGCACCGGTGCTCTGCAGAGCCGCAGCCATCGTAAGACCGCCGCCGAAGAGAAGCAGCACATCCCAGGCGATCACATCCTTGGCGGAGGACCAATCAAGTGCGTGGATGCCGCGCTTGGCGTCAACCGGAATCGCGAAGAGCAGGAGACCGGCAGCCATAGCGATGGTTTCGTCCTTAAGCGCTGCGAAGGGCTTGGCACCTTCGACTTCAAAACCGCGGATGACCGGCCCGAAAACCCAAAGCACGGCTGCGAGGATGAAGACTGAGAGGACGATCTTTTCGCCGCGAGACATGGGCCCGAGCTTGCGAAGCTCATTGCGAACCCAATCCTTGCCCCCCGGAATGCCTTCCATCTTGCAGGGGAAGAGGAACTTCACGAGAAGGAAGTAGGTGGCCGGGAGTAGCAGAAGCGCCACCGGAAGACCAATCTTGAGCCAGTCAATGAAGCTGACGGTCTGGCCGTAGGTTTGTTCCATGAAGCGAACATAGATGCCGTTCGGAGGCGAGCCAATCACCGTGATCATGCCGCCGATGGAAGCCGCGTAGGCAATCGAGAGCAGGACGGCAACGCCGAAGTTGCGCTCGTCCTTGCCGATGACTTCACTCGTTTGAGTCGAGCGAACCACACCAAGAACGGCGATGGCAATGGGAACCATCATGGCGGCGGTCGCCGTATTGGATACCCAAGCGGAAAGGCCCGCGGTGGCAAGCATCAGTCCGAGCACCATCTGCTTGGGTTGAGTGCCGAAAAGACGCAGCGTCAGCAACGCGATGCGGCGGTCCAAGTGCCAGCGATGAATGCCGGCAGCCAGAAGGAAGCCGCCAAGGAACAGGAAGATCGTCCCGGAGGCATAGTTGACCATGGCGGCCTTGGCGGACGTGATCTGCAAAAGCGGATACACAACTAGCGGAATCATCGCGGTTGCCGCAATCGGAAGCGCTTCAGTAAACCACCAGATCGCCATCCACACCGTCACCCCCATGCAGGCGCGGCCCGCATAAGGAAAAGCCGTTTCAACCCCTTGGGAATTGATGTAGCTTTCAGGCAGAAGGAAGTAGGTCAGCAGCCCCAAGATCGGGCCGGCAATGAGCGCCATCAACTTGCCCCTATTGGACATGGCGCCGATTTCAATACTGGATTCGGTCATGGTTGAACCCTCAGTTAATGTTGATCGAATCCCGCCTACCGATCTATAGAATCGTAAACGAGTTCTGTTCCGTTGATAGTAATCAAGCCACAAAGCCTTTTCAACGTCCGTTACTCAAGGGATAACCCCAACACCAATATCAATCTTTTCAAATTTCAGAATGGGATTCCACATTGTAAAAATCAAAAACCACGCGCACGGGGTTTCACCTACGTCAGACGCCGTATGCCGTTTTGGAAGGCGTAACAACGATTTTGAAAATCTATCCTTTTGTTTGATTCAGCCTGCGGGCATGGGAAAAAGCGCATGTACGCAGTCGACCGTACATTTATAAGCGCTGCGGCCGGCCGACTGCCCCAGTGGCAGCATGACAAGATCGCTTCGTCCGATTTCGGCTGCCCGTCTGCTAAGCGGCTCCATCAGCGCCTTCTGAGCCGGATAGCCTGCCGTCATGCACTCCCAATCCTCAAGTGCCTCCACGAGTGCATTTTTTACAACTCGGGTAAGTCTGCCGTTGTAAACGCGGGTGAGAACGGTGTCGCAAGCCGTGCCGAACTCCGCATAATAGCGATGCGCATCGCAAACACCTGCCTCGACAGTCGTCAGAAGCGCCGTGCCGACTGATACGCCAGCGGCCCCCATGGCGAGGAGTGCTTTTACCTGTTCAGCCGAAGCGATGCCGCCCGCGGCGACGACGGGCAAGCCGGTTGCACGAACGGCTGCCGGAACCAACGACATGAGTCCCACAAGCGCATCTTCCGGATCCTCAAAGGAAAGACGCGGACCGGCCGCCTCCGCTCCTTGGACGATAATGGCATGACAACCTGCCGCTCGAAGGACTTTCGCCTCACGAAGCGTCGTGGCCGTGCCTATGTTGACGATACCTCGCTCGGTTAGCTTCTCCTCCTCAGGCTCGCGAAAACCGCCGAAGGACGAGATGACCGCAACCGGATTCACCTCTAGCGCCGCCTCGAATTGTTTGAAAAAATCCGGACGATTTCGACCTGCAAAATCGTACCGCTCGGCATAGCTGACGCCTTCGCCCCCTGGCAGATCAAGCTCCTCGAGAAGCATGGACACTGCGTCGCCAAACCGCTCAAATCTTTCCCGAGCACCTGCCGGCGCCTCGACCGGAACGGCTAGATTCACGGCGAAAGGCTTCTGTGTCAGCTCTCTCACGCGCGCAGCAAATGCACGGATGCCGTCAGGCGCAAGGCCGGCGCCGGGGATGACGCCGAGACCTCCGGCTTCGCAAACGGCCGCAACCAGCTCCGGCGTAGCGATGCGATCCATGGGGGCATTGAGAAAGGGCACCTCAACACCCAGAAGTTTCGCAAAACGGGTGCACGATTCGTTCGACTGGGACATAATTGCGACGATCTCCTAATCATGATTTCACGGGGAATGTCACGATTCTATCCCGACTCCCCGCAAGCACATACCTATATATGTCTAAGAAAACCGTCGTCATCGGACTCTCAGGCGGCGTCGACTCATCGGTCAGCGCTTGGCTTCTCAAAGAACAGGGCTATAACGTCATCGGACTCTTCATGAAAAATTGGGAGGACGACGATGACAGCGAATACTGCTCCTCTCGTCAGGATTTCATCGATGCAAGCGCCGTCGCAGACGTGCTCGGCATCGATATTGAGGCCGTCAACTTTGCCAAGGAATACCGCGAACGCGTATTTTCCGACTTTCTGCGCGAATACAGTGCAGGACGCACCCCAAATCCCGACGTCCTCTGCAACGCCGAAATCAAGTTTCGAGCCTTCCTTGATCACGCCATGGCCATGGGCGCCGATCTCATCGCTACCGGCCACTATGCACGCGTGCGGCATACGAATAACGGGGTGCAGCTATTGCGCGGCATTGATCCGAGCAAAGACCAGAGCTACTTTCTTCACCGTCTCACTCAGGAGCAGATCTCCCGCGTGATCTTCCCTGTAGGAGACATTTGCAAAACCGAAGTGCGCCGCATTGCCGACGACCTCAAGCTACCGAATGCCAGGAAAAAGGACTCCACAGGCATCTGCTTCATCGGCGAGCGTCCGTTCCGAGAATTTCTCAATCGCTATCTGCCGACTCACCCCGGTCCGATCCGCATTCCAGACGGCACGGTCGTTGGCGAGCATATGGGACTATCCTTCTACACCCTTGGCCAACGCAAGGGCATCGGCGTTGGCGGGCGCCATGACTCCACAGGCGAACCGTGGTTTGTTGCCAAGAAAGATCTTTCGACCAACACGCTTTGGATCTGTCAAGGACATGATCATCCGTGGCTTCTTGCGCATGAGCTCAAGGCCGTCCATCCCAGCTGGATTTCCGGACAAGCGCCGGAACTTGATGCGCAAATCACTGTTAAAACCCGTTATCGCCAGCCAGACGATCCCTGCCGACTCGAATATGTGTCCGGGAAGAACTTCACACTCGGTTTTGACAAGCCTCAGTGGGCAGCTACACCCGGCCAAAGCGCCGTGCTCTACCAAGGTGAAATCTGCTTGGGCGGCGGCTTCATCGACATCGTCAAGCATTGATCCCCAGGCAAGAAAAAAACGCGGTCCGTTCGGACCGCGTTTTTTTTGGATTTAGCGCTTCAATCAAGATAGAGCACTCAGTTGTGTTTTTTGTCAAGCTCCTTCGCCAGCAGCTTCTTCATCTTCGCCCTACCGAAAAAATGGCCGATGACTATCACGAGCGCCGCACAGCCGACGGAGAGCGGATAGTGCATCATGAAGGCCTGTTCAGGCCAACGAGTCGTAACAAAGACGTCGGAGGCTATCATGCCGCCGGCGATCCAACCGAGAAGCCCGGCACCGAAATAAATAATGGCCGGGATTCGATCGATTAGCTTCAAAATGATCTGAGATCCGAAAACGATGAAGGGAACGGAAACTAGCAGGCCGAAGATGATGAGAAGCGTTTGATGAGCCTCGTGCGCCTGCTGGGCCGCGCCGGCAATGGCAATCACATTGTCGAAACTCATCACGAAGTCCGCAACGATGATGGTCTTGATGGCACCGAGCAACTTGCTACTACCTTCCACCTTGTCATGATCGCCGTCCTCCGGAAGCAGAAGCTTGGCACCGATCCAGATGAGGAGCACGCCCCCCGCCGCCTTGAGGAACGGCAGGTCCAAAAGCATCACGGCACAAGTAATCAGCACAACGCGAAGAGCGATGGCGCCAGCCGTCCCCCAAAATATGCCCTTGTTGCGCTGATGTTCGGGCAAATTGCGGCAAGCCATGGCGATCACAACGGCATTATCGCCGCCGAGAAGAATGTCGATCATGATGATCTGTCCAACTGCAGCCCAATGCAGGTTGGCTAGCAGATCGAAGAGATATTCCAAAATAGCCTCCGTGGGGAAATCTCAGAAACAAGTGGCTGATAATTTTAACAAAAGCGACGGGAAAAAACTTGAAATCAGCTCCTCAAACACTACAAGACAAGGATTTATAGCCACCCGCCCAATCCTCGTGGATACCAATGCTAGACGATGTCATCTGGCGGCTCCACGGCCCCCTTGAGCACGCGGCAGATTACCCCCATGCCGAACCCCCTATACATCAGAAAGCGCATCTGACGATCGCGCTCCTTCCTGTCTGAAGGCAGTTCGCCAAAACGTCTTGCCCAAAGACGATAGGCTCGAACCTCCTCTGGCTCCTCTATTTCCTCCATCGCCGCATCAACATGCTCACCTGCCACGCCGGATTGGCGAAGCTCGCGTCGAATTCGAGCATTTCCCATGACCTTAGCTTTCGAACGGGCTCGACTTTCTGCAAAGCGGGCATCAGATAAATAACCGACAGCCTCCAGGCGATCAAGCACGCGGGCAACTTCGTCGGGATCCTCGTTTTCCGAAAGAGAGCGACGAAGCTTAGCCTCCAAATCTCGCCTCGAGTACTCACGTCTGGCAAGCGCACCAAAAGGCTTGGACGTTCCTTCTTTGCTCGAATAGACTTCCTCTGAGCCTTTCTGCGCTCAAGTTCTTCCGGATCGTTGCAATAGTCCTCATCGCTCGCATAGGTGTTGCGTTGGCGTCGCGGCAGATTCTTGGGAGCAGTGCGCATGATCCCCGAAACGGCATCTACGTCTGTAACGATCTCGCCTCGACCACTCTCCCTACCGCAACGTCTGATGATTGACTCTGGATTCTCTTCCGGAATAGACGACTGCACGAATGCATTGTTCGCCAACGCCGATGCTACGTCCCTCTTCGTCGGCTTTGGTTGCGAGTCCGCCGGCACAAGACCGTCATCTCCCCAAACGAAGAGTTCTCCTTCCTCCCAGTTTCTTCCCATTTATTCAATCCCGCCGGTTTGTGAATCGAAAAAAGGGGACGGTCCCCATGTCCGGACCATCCCCCTTTTCCTGAAACAGTGCTTCAATCCGATCTTCAGACCAATGCCTTTAGAGATCAATATCGGCGTCAGCAGGCGGCAGATCAGCGTCCGGCATGATCTCTCCCTCAACCTCAACAGCAGAAATGCTCTTGAGGTGAATACCCTTCATCTCACGAATCTTCTGCTCAACTTCGCCGCTGATGTCGGGATGTTGCTTGAGGAATTCACGTACATTCTCCTTGCCCTGGCCGAGACGCTGACCGTTGTAGGAGTACCATGCGCCCGACTTTTCCAACACATTGAGTTCGGTGCCGATGTCGATGATTTCGCCGAAGCGGGAAATGCCCTCCCCGTAAAGGATGTCAAACTCGGCTTGCTTGAACGGAGGCGCAACCTTGTTCTTGACAACCTTGACTCGGGTTTCGTTGCCAATCACTTCGTCGCCCTTTTTAATGGCGCCTACGCGTCGGATGTCAAGTCGAACGGAACTATAGAACTTGAGTGCATTGCCGCCCGTCGTCGTTTCCGGATTGCCATAGCCGCCAATCTTCATGCGGATCTGGTTGATGAAGATCACCATGGACTTCGTCTTCGTGATCGATCCCGTCAGCTTGCGAAGAGCCTGTGACATCAAGCGCGCCTGCAGGCCGGGCAACGCATCGCCCATGTCGCCTTCAATTTCGCTCTTGGGCGTCAAGGCCGCCACCGAGTCTACGACAATCAAATCAACGGACCCCGAGCGCACCAGAGCATCGGTGATCTCCAGAGCCTGCTCACCGGTATCAGGCTGGGAAAGCAGCAGGTCGGAGAGTTGAACACCAAGACGCTGAGCGTACTGAACATCGAGAGCGTGTTCAGCATCAATGAAGGCACAGGTGCCGCCGATCTTTTGCATTTCGGCGATAACCTGCAGCGTGAGCGTCGTCTTGCCGGAAGATTCCGGACCGAACACTTCAATGATGCGCCCTCTGGGCAATCCCCCAACGCCCAGAGCAAGGTCCAGACCCAGGGAACCCGTGGACACCGTCTCGATATCCTCAACTTCAGCACCGTCGGCCATGCGCATGATGGCGCCCTTTCCGAACTGCTTTTCAATATTGGCAAGCGCGACGCTGAGCGCCTTCTTGCGTTCTTCCCCTTCGCAACGACCGGGGCGAGGCGGATTAGAGGACTTGGCAGCCATGACGAACTCCTGACTTAATCGAATTAAATACTAAATATCTATTTAAAACCAACGATCAATTCACATTCTCAACTGCAGGATCATTTCACTATCCTTGACGCGCAAAAGATCATTCGTTTTACTTGCGTGGCGGGGATTTGAAGCTTCCCGCCGCCTCGTTCATGACTGTCATAATGCCTGAAAAAAAACACTTTGCCAAGGTCTTCTTTGTTAGTGGTTACCCTAACCTAAATAACAACCATGTTCTATTTTCATGGCCGCGAAAATCGACATCCCCACCTATTTCTCAAACATTTTTCAGATGTCCTATTGACAATCCCGAAAGGCATGTGCATAATTCGTCTCCTCAGTTAGTTGTTCACGTCGTTTGTGACTCATCGGCGGCAAACGGGTCGTTAGCTCAGTTGGTAGAGCAGCGGACTTTTAATCCGTTGGTCGTGGGTTCGAGTCCCGCACGACCCACCACAACTATCTGCGGACAATCTGGAATGGGAACGTAGCTCAGTTGGTAGAGCAGCGG
>CABUOH010000014.1 GCA_902493085.1 uncultured Sutterella sp.
GGCGTCGATCGTCACATTGGGACGGGACTCATAGATCATGGCGAGCACGCCGAGAGGAACGCGCATGCGGCCGACCTCGATGCCGCTCGGACGCGGGGCGAGGTCGGAGATCGTGCCGACGGGATCTTCGAGGGCGGCGATCTGGCGGCACCCTTGGGCCATGGCGCGAAGGCCGGCGGCCGTGATCGTCAGGCGGTCGAGAAAGGCCTCGTCCAAGCCTTCGGCGCGGGCGCTTTCAAGGTCGGCCTCGTTGGCGGCGCGGATGTTCGATTCCTGCTCGAGCAAAAGTTCGGCGATGCGTTCGAGCACCGCATTCTTGGCGACCGTGGAGACGCGCGCCATGGCGCGCGAGGCTTCGCGGGCCTGACGGCCGATGCGGTTGATGTAGTCGCTGGGGGAAATGGTGATTTCGGGCATGATGCGCGATTCCTGAAAAAGAGCCGGGAAGGTGCCGTCCGAAAAGAAGGGACGGCATGCGTTTGGCCCGGACGTGCCTTTTCATTTTAGCCTGATCGGCGTAGCGCCTACGGCTTGGCGCACATGCGGCTTGAGCGCAACCGCCCAAGGTTGACGAATGCGTCAGGCGGCAAGAAAGAGAACGACGCTCTTGAGTTCGATCCAGGGGTTTGAATCGCGCTTCGGGACGGGGAGGCCCTTGACGAGGCGGTCGATGTCGGCGCAGACGGCGAGGGCGCCGCAAAGCTTTTTGACGGTGAGGCGGCGGGCGGCCTGCTTGAGCGAGGGCGTTGCAAAGACGCCCTTCACGTGGGATTGGCCGTTGTCGAAGCCCGTGCGCAGCTTGATGAGGGACCGTATCTCGGCCGTCAGCATGGCGAGAAGAAAGGGCAGGGCCTCGGCCTGGGCTTCGAGGCCGTCGATGATGCGCACGATGCGGTCGGCCTGACCGAGACGCATGCTTTCAAAGAGCGTGTCGAAGTCAAAGCGCGCATTGCTTGAGACGGCCTGGCGGAGCTGCTCGGACGTGATCTCGCCCTTGGGGTAGAGGAGAGAGAGCTTTTCGACCTCCTGCGCGGCGGCAAAGAGGTTGCCTTCCATCAGGTCGGCGAAGTAGTCGAGCGTCTCCGGCGACATGACGAGGTCGTGACGGGCAAGGCGCTCCTTGAGCCAGCCGGGAAGCTGCGCACGCTCGACGGGAGAGCAGTCGACGACGGTGGCCTTGCGCTGCAGCGCCTCCCACCAAGCTTCCTTTTTGACGGTCCAGTCGGGCGAGGGCATGGTGAGGAGCGTAACGATGCCTTCGACCGGCCGCTCGAGATACTTCACGATGGCGGGGGCGCCGTTCTTGCCCGGATTGCCCGTCGGAAGGCGAACGTCGACGATCTTGCGGTCATCGAACATGCCGATGTCGGCTGCGGCCATCGCAAGGCGCGACCAGTCCGCCGAGGCGTTCATGTCGAGCACCTGCCGGTCGGTGTAGCCCTGACGGCGGGCTTCGGCGCGGATGGCGTCTCCGGCTTCGACGGCGAGAAAGTCGTCCGATCCCGTCAGAAGCCAGAAGGGATCGAGTCGGCCGTCCCTAGCGGATCGGGCGAGATAGCCCTGGAGTTGGTCGGCCTTCACGGATCAGCTCCCGGCGTGCTTCGGAGGCTTGATCGCCTCGATGCGGCGCATGAGCTGACCGACGAGGTCCGCCTCCATGTCGCGGTAGAGGAAGGCCTCTTCCTTTTCGCGCGAGAGGAAGTCCGATTCGGCATAGGTGAGGTCGCGCCGGGTGGTGAGGGTCACGGCCTCCATGTAGTCGAACCCGTCGGGGCTCGTCATGCGGAAGGACAGCGAGAGCGTGAGCTCGTACTCGCGGGCGCGGCCCGTGTCGTTGATCGAGAGCACATCGCGCGAACGGGAGTCGGAGAGAAGCTCAAGGATGGCTTCGGCTTCTGCCGGCGTGTTCACGATCGTGACGTCGGCTCCGGCGAGGAGCTCCTGTCTCAGGCGCACGGTCAGGCGCGAATTGGGCGGCATCTGGAGGTACAGGGTCTTGAACGGCGTCGAATAGGAGCCGCGCAGGCGAAAGCCGCAGCCGGCAAGGGGAAGTGCGCCGACGAGGGCGGCGCCGAGCAGATGACGACGGGAAGTCACGGAGATGAACCTCGGGAAGGCAGGAAGAATTTGGAGCCTCCGGCGGGGAGACTTCGGAGCCATTCATTATAACGGCCGCCCGTTCGGATCGAGAAGCGCAGCAAAGAGCGGTGAAGGTTGGTGAAGGGCGCGTCGAACGGGCTGAGGGCGTAAGACGCCTTCGGCAAAATGGGCCGGCGTCCACGGCGGACGCCGGCCCATTGAGGTCGATCGGCTTCGGAGCGCGGTCTTACTTGGCGACCACGACGTTCACGAGCTTGTTCTTCACGACGATGATCTTGCGGACCGTCATGCCTTCAGTGAAACGCTGCACGTCGGGGTTGGCGAGCGCGGCGGCCTCGATCTCGGACTGGGCGGCTTCGGCGGGCACAAGGATCTCGCCGCGAAGCTTGCCGTTGACCTGGACGACGAGCTTGAGTTCGTCGGCCTTGAGCGCCTCTTCGCTGACTTCGGGCCACGGCGCGTCGATCAGATCGCCGATGCGTTCGACGTAGCCGAGTTCCTGCCAGAGCGCCGTCGTGATGTGCGGAGCAATCGGGTAGAGGGTGCGCAGCAGGATCGAGGCGCATTCGCAGAGCGCCGCCAAATCGGCGGGCGTCTCGCCCTTGAAGCCGTCGATCGCGTTGAACATCTTCATGCAGGCGGACACGACCGTGTTGTACTGCATGCGGCTGAAGTCGTAGTCGGCCTGGCGCAGCGTTGCGTGCACTTCGCGGCGAAGCGCCTTGGCGTCGTGCGGGAGCGACTGGCCTTCGAGGGAGGCGGCGCCGGCGATGAGCGCCTTCTTGGCGTAGGCCCAGTTCCAGATGCGGCGCAGGAAGCGGTAGGTGCCTTCGGCGCCGGAGTTGGACCAGGCGGCGGACTGGTCGGGAGGACCGGCGAACATCACGAAGCTGCGGGCCGTGTCGGCGCCGAACTTCTTGATGATGTCGCGCGGCTCAACCACGTTGTTCTTCGACTTGGACATCTTTTCGATGCCGCCGAGGGTGACGGGCTGACCGTCGGCCTTGCAGACGGCACCGACGGGGCGGCCCTTCTCGTCGTACTGGACCTCAACCTCGTCCGGGTAGAACCAGACCTTGCGGCCGTCGTCGCCGTTGCGGTAGTAGCAGTCGGCCATCAGCATGCCCTGGGTGAAGAGATTCTTGAAGGGCTCGTCGTACTTGACGAGACCCAGATCACGCATCACCTTCGTCCAGAAGCGGGCGTAGAGCAGATGGAGCACGGCGTGCTCGATGCCGCCGATGTACTGGTCCATCGGCATCCAGTAGTCGGCGCGCTTGTCGACCATGGCCGTGGAGCAGTCGGGCGAGCAGTAGCGCTGGAAGTACCAGGAGCTGTCGACGAATGTGTCCATCGTGTCGGTTTCGCGCTGGGCGTCGCCGCCGCACTTCGGGCACTTGACGTTGAGGAAGGCTTCGCACTTGGTGAGCGGATTGCCGGAGCCGTCCGGGATCAGATCTTCCGGAAGCACGACCGGGAGATCCTCTTCGGGCACGGGCACCGGGCCGCAGCACGGGCAGTTGATCATCGGGATCGGGGTGCCCCAGTAGCGCTGGCGGGAAATGCCCCAGTCGCGAAGGCGGAACTGCACCTGCTTGTCGCCGAGGCCGCGGGCCTTGAGTTCGGCGGCGATGGCGTCGAAGGCTTCGTGGATGCCGAGGCCGTCGAAGCTGCCGGAATTGACGAGGCGTCCGTCGAGCGTCTTGTCGCCGTACCAGTCCTGCCAGGCTTCCGTGGAATAGGTTTCGCCTTCGACGGCGATCACCTGACGGATCGGCAGGCCGAACTTCTTCGCAAAGGCGAAGTCGCGTTCGTCGTGAGCGGGCACGCCCATCACGGCGCCTTCGCCGTAGCTCATGAGGACGTAGTTGGCGATCCAGACTTCAACGTTGTCGCCCGTGATCGGATGACGGACGTGGAAGCCAGTGGGCACGCCCTTCTTTTCCATGGAGGCCATGTCGGCTTCGCTCACGCCGCCCTTGGCGCATTCCTCAATGAAGGCCTGAAGGTCGGGGCGATTGCGGGAGACGTAGGCGGCGAGCGGATGCTCGGCGGCGATTGCGACGAAGCTCACGCCCATGAGCGTGTCCGGGCGCGTCGTGTAGACGCGCAGAAGCTTCGCTTCGCCTTCAAGTTCGTACGGGAAGGAAAGGTTCACGCCTTCGGAACGGCCGATCCAGTGCTCCTGCATGCGGCGGACCTGTTCCGGCCAGCCTTCAAGCTGGTCGAGGTCGTCGAGAAGCTCCTGGGCGTACTGCGTGATGCCGAAGTAGTAGCCCGGAATTTCGCGCTTTTCAACGATGGCGCCGGATCGCCAGCCGCGGCCTTCGATCACCTGCTCGTTGGCGAGCACGGTCTTGTCGACCGGGTCCCAGTTGACGATCTGGGTCTTGCGGTAGGCGATGCCCTTTTCGAGCATCTTGAGGAACATCCACTGATTCCAACGGTAGTACTCGGGCTTGCAGGTGGCGACTTCGCGCGACCAGTCGAAGGCGAGGCCGAGCGGCTCCATCTGGTTCTTCATGTCCGAGATGTTCGCGTACGTCCATGCGGCCGGTGCAACCTTCTTGGCGATGGCGGCGTTTTCGGCCGGCAGGCCGAAGGCGTCCCATCCCATCGGGGTCATCACGTTGTAGCCCTTCATGCGGTAGAAGCGGTACATCACGTCGTTGAGCGTGTAGTTACGGACGTGTCCCATGTGAAGCTTGCCGCTCGGGTAAGGGAGCATGGAGCAGACGTAGAACTTGGGTTTGGGCTGTCCGTTGTTGTCGAGCGCGTCCTCGACGGCCCGGTAGACGTCCTTGGCCTTCCACATGGCCTGGACTTCGGATTCCACTGCCTGAGCAGAGTAAGTCTCGCGCATAACGCTTTCCAAAGAAGAGGGTTCAAAGAGGGTTCAAAAAATAATTGCCTAGTATACCTGCTGCGAAGCGGCTTCGGCATCGACAGGATTGCCTAGAAAAGGCGTTTTCTGGCGGGTTTCGGGTGCGTTTGATGCGCTAGGGAAAGGCGTCTTTGATGCGGGGATGATCGCACTGTCGAAATGTGCTACCTTTTTAGCCCGTCCGGTCTTGAGAGCCGGCGCCAGCTTTTTTTCGCCGGAGGTTTCCTGCATGTCGTCCGATCTTCTTCAGTCCCTCAATCCCCGTCAGCTTCAGGCCGTCACGGCTCCCGAAAAGAGCATTCTCATTCTTGCGGGCGCGGGGTCGGGCAAGACGCGCGTGCTGACGACGCGCATTGCCTGGCTGCTGAGCGAACACAAGGCCGATACGGGCGACATTCTGGCCGTGACGTTCACGAACAAGGCCGCCAAGGAAATGCTCGTGCGCCTTGAGGCGATCCTGCCCTACGACCTGCGCCGCATGTGGGTCGGAACCTTTCACGGTCTGTGCAACCGCATCCTGCGCATGCATGCGTCCGATGCGGGCCTGCCGAAAACCTTTCAGATCCTTGATTCGGGCGATCAGCTTTCGATGGTCAAGCGCGTCATGAAGGCGCTCAACATCGATACCGACAGCTATGACCCCCGCCAGGTGGCGAACGTCATCAACTGGTACAAGGAAAACGGCATGCGCGCCACCCACGCCGCAAGCCAGCAGGGCGGAGACGAGACCGCCGTCAAGGTCTACCAGGCCTATGAGCAGCAGTGCCAGCGCGAAGGCGTCGTGGATTTTGCGGAGCTTCTGCTTCGCTGCTACGAACTTCTTGACCGCAATGAAATCATCCGCTCGCACTATCAGAACCGCTTCCGCCACATTCTCGTCGACGAGTTCCAGGACACGAACGTGCTTCAGTATCGCTGGCTCCAGATGCTCGCGGGCTTCGGGCGCGGCCCGAACGGCGCTCCGATGAACGCGGTCTTCGCCGTGGGCGACGACGACCAGTCGATCTATGCCTTCCGAGGCGCCAACGTCGGAAACATGAGCGACTTTCTCACCGACTTCGCCGTCGAGGAGCCCATCCGTCTTGAGGAGAACTATCGCTCGACGGGCACGATTCTTGATGCGGCCAATGCGCTCATCGCACACAATTCGAACCGTCTCGGCAAGAACTTGTGGACTTCGGGCAGCCGCGGCGACCGCATCTGCGTGGCCGAACTCGACGACGACCGCGCCGAAGCGGAGTGGATTGCGCGCGAAGTTGAAGCAAACCGCTCGAGGGGACGCGCATGGCGCGACCATGCGGTGCTCTATCGAGCCAATGCGCAGTCGCGAGCTTTGGAGAGCGCCTTTTCCGCCCGCGGCATTCCCTACCGCATCTACGGCGGCCAGCGCTTCTTCGAGCGCGCCGAAGTCAAGCACGTGCTTGCCTATCTGCGCCTCATGGACAATCCGGGAGACGACACGAGCTTCCAGCGCGTCGTCAACTTCCCGATGCGTGGCATCGGCGCGCGAACGATCGAGACGCTCGCGGGCGAAGCCGCAGCCCGCGGGCTCACGCTTTTCGGCACGCTCTTTGCCGAGGACTACAAGGTGCCTGCGAAGCTTGCGGTCTTTCGCGAGCTGATCATGAAGATGCGCGAGGAGGCGGACGCTCTCAATCTGCAGGACGTCATCAAGCTCGTCATCGTGCGCTCCGGACTTGAAGCCCACTATAAGACTGAAAAGGACGGCGAGGACCGCATCGCGAACATGCGCGAAATGATGTCCGCCGCCGCGGGCTACGTTGCCAACGAGGGCCTTCCCGAGACCCTGAGCGCCTTCCGCCCCGTCGAGGAGGACGGCCAAACGCCCCTTCAGGGCTTCCTGGCTCAGGCGACGCTTGAGGCGGGCGACAAGAACGAACAGGGCGACGTCGATGCCGTTCAGCTCATGACGGTGCATGCGGCCAAGGGGCTTGAATTCCCGCAGGTCTTCATCGCGGGCGTCGAGGAGGGACTCTTCCCGCACTTTTCCGCTCTCAAGGATGAGCGCGGTCCGGGCGTCTCCGAGGAGCGCCGCCTGATGTACGTGGCCGTCACGCGCGCCAAGCAGCGCCTCGTCATCACGTACTGCAACAGCCGCATGCAGTACGGAGAGCGTCGCAGGAACGAACGCTCGAGCTTCCTTGACGAGATTCCCGAGCAGCTCGTCGACCAAAAGGATCTGACGACGGACTCTCAAAGCTACGGAAGCGCCTATGGGTCGGGTCGCGGCGGCTACGGCTGGGAGCGCCCCTCCTTCGGGGGGTCCCGGGGTTCGGATCGCGGTTACGGCCGCTCTTCCTACGCCTCTTCGTCGCGCGGCGGCTCCTCCTCCTACGGATCGTCCTCCTACGGATCTTCCTCCTACGGAGCTTCGCGTTCCTCCTCCGCTCATGAGAAGGACGACTGGCGCAGGGGGCTGTCCGGCACTGGGGGCACCTACCGTTCGGGCGAGGATCCGGTCGTGCAGAAGGCGGCCTCACGTGCGGCGGGCTCAACCTTCGGCTACGAGGCCGGCGACAAGATCGAGCACAAGAAGTTCGGCTGCGGCGTGATCGAGTCGATCACGGGGTCGGGCAATGACGCCCGAGTCTTCATCCGCTTCAATGGCGCCGGCCGCAAGGAGCTGCTGCTCGCGCTCGCGGCAAAGAACATGCAGAAAAAATGATCGTGCTGCACGGGTTGAGAGCTTGCGTTGAAGGCCCGCATTGAGGGCCTGCGCAGGAATTTGCACGGATCTGCTAGAATGCAATACCCCGACGCAAGACGGGCCGGTGGTGGCCATAGTTCAACTGGATAGAACTGTCCCCTCCTAAGGGACGGATCTGGGTTCGAGTCCCGGTGGCCGCACCACGCATCATCTTGCCGTCATCAAGCCAAGGCTCGTTCAATTCGAACGGGCCTTTGTCGTTTTGGCATCATGGAGCCGATTGCGGCTCGACAAAAAGAACAAGGCTCCAGAACAAGGCTCCGAAGGAAAAAGGCCCTGAACCATTTGGAACAGGGCCTTTTTTCAAGATTGGTGCCGACTGCCGCGGCTCGACGGCGCGTCAAGCCGGGCGCAGGCGCGGACCTCGATTAGTAGAGGTCGAAGTACTTCTGGATTTCCTTCCAGTCGCTGGTCATCGTCAGGGCGAGCTGCAGGAGGACGCGGGCCTTCTGCGGGTTGAGTTCGCCGGAGGAAACCCAGTGCTGGGCCTTGTCGTCCACTTCAGCGTCCTTCGTGGTGGCGCCCGTCGGCACGCGGGAGGAGCGAACCACGACGACGCCCTGCTTCGTGGCCTTTTCGAGAACCGGCCAGATGGACTTGTGGATGTTGCCGTTGCCGACGCCGGCATTCACGATGCCCTTGTAGCCGGCCTTGACGAGCGCCTCGGCCTGCACGCCTTCAACGCCGGCGTGGTTGTAGACGATGCCGACCTTCGGAAGTTCCTTCAGACCGGCGACGTCGAACGGCGTGGCGGTCGTGTGAGCACGAACCGGAAGCGTGGAGTACGTCACCTTGTTGTTGAAGATCGTGCCAACCTTGCCGAAGTTGGCGGCCTGGAACGTTTCGGGCTGAACCGTGTTGGTCTTGATGACTTCACGGGCGCCGACGACGATGTTGTCCATGGCGACCACGACGCCCTGCTTGGCGGTTTCAGGCGTGGCGGCGGTCAGAACGGCGTTGTAGAGGTTGCGCGGGCCGTCAGCACCGAGGCCCGTGGACGGCAGCATGGCGCCGACCATGGCGACGGGCTTGTCGCACTTGAGCGTGAGGTTCAGGAAGTAGGCGGTTTCTTCCATCGTGTCCGTGCCGTGCGTGATGACGAAGCCGTCAAACTTGCCGCAGTCGGCGTTGATCGTCTGGGCGAGCTTGAGCCAGACTTCGTCGGACATGTCCTGAGAACCGATCTGCGCGACCTGCTTCGGGGTCACGTTGGCGATGTTGGCGAGTTCGGGAACGGCGGCGACGAGATGGTTGACGCTCACCTTGCCGGCCTGATAGGCGGTGCCCGTGGCGGAGGCGCCGGCGCCGGCGATCGTGCCGCCGGTGGCGAGAACGGCGATGTTCGGAAGGGCGAGGGCGGCGCCGGAGGCGGCGACGAGGCCAAGGCCGATCAGGGTCTTCTTCATGGACATGTTTTTGCTCCTCTGATTGGAAGCGCTGCGGCGCTTCCAGTTGTGGAAGGCGCGCTTCTGGCGCCTTCCGTTGCGTGAGTGTCGGCCGCCCGGGGGCGGCGCACCAGCCTTTCGGCGGTTGTCCGCAGTTCGTTTTTCTGGTCCTGGAGCCGCGGCGCCGTCAGGTGACTCAATCAGTGTATACGGCTTGATTGATGTCAAGCATTGAGCCGTGCGTTGCATTTGATCTTGGACTAGAAAGATTCAAAAATAGGAAAACCCCTATGGAAAAATGGAAAAGTCTTTTTGTGAATGCCGTGTAACGGATTGTGTGAAAACTGTTCTCGTGGAGGGGGAGTTGGGGAGATGTCAACTTGGAGCGAGTGCGCTCGGACGGATGGATTGTTTGGATTTGGGCGCATTTCTTCGAAGCACTGCCGCATCCGGGCGGACAAATGCGCCCTAATGTCGACCATTTGTTCAAAGTTCCGATGGAACTAGGTACTACTCCTCAAGCTGTTTGAGGACTCTTCAAAAAGTGTCACATAGTGGCGGGCGCATGCGGCAAGCGGCGCAAAGAGAGCGGATAATCATCGCCACAGGCCCCAGGTTGCTGGGTAAACAACAACACGAACTCACAAGAAACTCCAACTATGTCTGAAACAATCCTCCAAAGCGTTCCCGTCGGCCAGAAAGTCGGCATTGCCTTTTCCGGCGGTCTCGATACGAGCGCTGCACTTCGCTGGATGAAGAACAAGGGCGCCCTGCCTTACGCCTATACGGCCAATCTCGGCCAGCCCGACGAAACCGACTATGAAGCCATTCCGCGTCGCGCCATGGAGTACGGTGCCGAAAACGCCCGCCTGATCGACTGCCGCGAACAGCTCGTCAACGAAGGCATCGCCGCCATTCAGTCCGGCGCCTTCCACATCTCGACGGCCGGCCAGCTCTACTTCAACACCACGCCGCTCGGCCGCGCCGTGACGGGCACGATGCTCGTCGCCGCCATGCGCGAGGACGGCGTCAACATCTGGGGCGACGGCTCCACATACAAGGGCAACGACATCGAGCGCTTCTACCGCTACGGTCTTCTTGCCAACCCGAACCTCAAGATCTACAAGCCCTGGCTCGACGTGCAGTTCATCACCGAGCTCGGCGGCCGCGCCGAAATGTCCGCCTTCCTTCAGAAGGAAGGCTTCAACTACCGCATGAGCGCCGAAAAGGCCTACTCGACGGACTCCAACATGCTCGGTGCCACGCATGAGGCCAAGGATCTTGAAAGCCTTGAATCCAACATGAAGATCGTCGAACCGATCATGGGCGTTGCGTTCTGGAGCGACGACGTCGACGTCAAGCCCGAAACGGTCACGGTCGAATTCCAGGAAGGCGTTCCCGTCGCCATCAACGGCCAGAAGTTCTCGAACCCGGTCGCCCTCATGGAAGAGGCGAACCGCATCGGCGGCCGTCACGGCCTCGGCATGTCCGACCAGATCGAAAACCGCATCATCGAAGCCAAGTCCCGCGGCATTTATGAAGCCCCGGGCATGGCGCTCCTCTTCCTTGCCTACGAGCGTCTCGTCACCGGCATCCACAACGAGGACACGATTGCCGAGTACCGCATCAACGGCATCAAGCTCGGCCGCTACCTCTATCAGGGCCGCTGGTTCGACAGCCAGGCGCTGATGATCCGCGAAAGCGCGATGCGCTGGGTTGCCCGCGCCGTCACCGGCGAAGTGACGATCGAGCTGCGCCGCGGCAACGACTACACGATCGTCGCGACGAAGAGCCCGAACCTGACGTACGAACCGTCCCGCCTCACGATGGAAAAGGGCGATTCGATGTTCACCGCCGTCGACCGCATCGGCCAGTTGACGATGCGCAATCTCGACATCACGGACACGCGCGCCAAGCTCGGCATCTATGCCAACGCCGGACTTCTCGCCGGCAGCGGCTCGGTGGCGATGCTGACCGGCAAGTAAGCCGAAGCGACGGTCCGGTAAGAGCGGGCTTCGCTTGAGACGGACGCCGTATAATTCAGTCAAACTTGAATCAAAGCCCGGACGGCCCAGCGGTCGTCCGGGCTTTGCGCACGTTTGCGCGCAGCTCACTTTTACCGGCCCATTCCATCCGGCCCATTTCATCATGTCCGAACAGAAGCATTTCGACGACATTCTTCAAAAGCCAGAACCCGATGCCGAGTTTTCCAGCCACGGGCGAGGCGACAGCCACTGGCTGCACGCGGCGGAAAAGACGAAGACGAGCGTGCTGGGCTTTGCGGTCGCGCTGACGTTCACCTTTTCCGTCATTGAGCTCCTCGGCGGCCTTTGGGGCAATTCGCTTGCCCTGATCGGCGACGCCGGCCACATGGTGACCGATTCGGCAAGCCTGCTTTTTGCCCTCGTGGCGAACAAGATCGCCCAGAAGGGCGCCGACGACGACCATTCCTTCGGGCACGGTCGCGTGGAGGTGCTCGCCGCCTTCATCAACGGGCTCGTGATGCTCTGCGTCGTGGGCTGGATCTTCTTCGAGGCCGTTTCGCGCATCATGACGCCCGAACCCGTTTCCGGGCTTTCCGTCATGGCGATCGCGGCGGTGGGCCTCGTGATCAACGTTCTCGTCGCATGGTCGCTCTCGCGGGACCGCAAGAACATGAACACGCGCGCGGCGCTCCTCCATGTGATGGGCGACCTGCTCGGATCCGTTGCGGCCATCGTCGCGGGTGCTGTGATCTACTTCGGCGGCCCCACGATCGCCGACCCGATTCTGTCGCTCGTCGTCTGCTGCCTGCTGCTGCACGCCACCTGGGAGATTCTGCGGGATTCGTCGCGCGTGCTGCTCGACAGCGTGCCCGAGGGCGTCAACTACTTCAGCGTCGGGCGTGCCATTGAGGCGATTCCCGGCGTCAACCGCGTGCACGATCTGCATGTCTGGACAATGAGTCCCGGACACGGCGCCATTCAGTGCCATGTGCACATCGAAAGCCCCGAGTGCTGGCCGAAGATTCTCGACGTGCTGCGCCGGCAGCTGCACGAGGAGTTTCAGATCGACCACGTCACGGTTCA
>CABUOH010000015.1 GCA_902493085.1 uncultured Sutterella sp.
TGTTTGAACGTGTTTCGCCCGAAGTGACAGGAAAAGAATGGAGAAGCAAATGGAGATTTGTGAACGGTTCGCCGGCAAGCACATCGTCAAGCGCAACGGGAGCGTGAAGCCCTTTGACGTCACGAAGATCGTGAGCGCCGTCACGCGTGCAGGCAAGGCAACGGGCGAGTTCGGCGAGCCCAAGGCTCTGGACCTCGTCTGCGCATACGTGCTGCCGCGCCTTGACGAAATTGTTCAGGACGCCGTCGAGCACGCGCTCTTCGAGGCGGGTTGCTTCAAGACGCTCCGCGCCTACATCGTCTATCGCGAGACCCGCACGAAGGCTCGCGACGCCAAGCAGAGCTGGGTCAATGTCGAAAGCTCCATCAACGAGTATCTCGATCAGATCGATTGGCGCGTCAACGCGAACGCCAATCAGGGATACTCGCTCGGCGGCCTCATTCTCAACGTCTCCGGAAAGGTGATGGCCAACTATTGGCTCAACTTCATCTATCCGCCTGAAGTGGGTCGCGCGCATCGGGAGGCCGACCTTCACATTCACGACCTCGACATGCTTTCGGGCTACTGTGCGGGGTGGTCGCTCAGAACGCTTCTCAACGAAGGCCTCAACGGCGTGGCCGGCAAGGTCGAGGCGGCGGCGCCCAAGCATCTTTCGTCGGCCACGGGGCAGATCGTCAACTTCCTCGGCACGATGCAGAACGAGTGGGCCGGCGCCCAGGCGTTCTCCAGTTTCGACACCTACCTCGCGCCCTTCATCCGCAAGGACAATCTGCCCTACAGGGAAGTGCTCCAGTGCATGCAGGAACTCATCTACAACCTCAACGTGCCGAGCCGTTGGGGCACGCAGACGCCCTTTACGAATCTGACGTTCGACTGGACGTGTCCGGAGGATCTGCGGGACGAGCATCCCGTGATCGGCGGCGAGACCATGCCCTTCACCTACGGCGAGCTGCAGGCCGAGATGGACATGATCAATCGGGCCTATATCGAGGTGATGCTCAAGGGCGATGCGAAGGGGCGCGTCTTCACGTTCCCGATTCCAACCTACAACATCACGCCGGATTTCGATTGGGAGAGCCCCAATGCGATGAGGCTCTTCGACATGACGGCCCGCTACGGCCTGCCGTACTTCCAGAACTTCATCAATTCAGAGCTCAAGCCCAACATGATCCGTTCGATGTGCTGCCGTCTCCAGCTTGACCTGCGCGAGCTGCTCAAGCGCGGCAACGGGCTCTTCGGCTCGGCCGAGCAGACGGGGTCGCTCGGCGTGGTGACGATCAACTGCGCCCGTCTCGGCTTTCTCTTCAAGGATGACGAGGAAGGGCTTCTGCGCCGGCTCGACTATCTGCTCGAGCTCGCGAAGACGAGTCTCGAGATCAAGCGCAAGGTCATCCAGCGCCACATCGATCAGGGTCTCTTCCCGTACACCAAGCGCTATCTCGGCACGCTTCGCAATCACTTTTCGACGATCGGCGTCAACGGCATCAATGAGTTGATCCGCAATTTCACGAACGATCGCGAGGACATCACGACGGACTGGGGACATGCCTTCGCGCTGCGTCTTCTTGATCACGTCCGCGCCCGTCTGGTGGAATTCCAGGAGGAGACGGACCACATGTACAACCTCGAGGCGACGCCTGCGGAAGGCACGACCTACCGCTTCGCCAAGGAGGACCGCAAGCGCTTTCCCGGCATCCTTCAGGCCGGCACGCCGTCGAATCCGTACTACACGAACTCGTCGCAGCTGCCCGTCAACTTCACGGACGATCCGTTTGAGGCACTTGAGCGTCAGGACGACCTTCAGCGCAAGTACACGGGCGGCACGGTGCTTCATCTTTATATGAATGAAGCGGTTTCTTCGCCCGAGGCTTGCCGAGACCTCGTTCGCCGCACGCTCACGCGCTTTCGCCTGCCCTACATCACGGTGACGCCGACGTTCTCGATCTGTCCGAAGCACGGATATCTGTCGGGGCGCCACGACTTCTGTCCGAAGTGCGATGCGGAGCTTCTTGCTCAAAAACGCGCGGCGGCGGCCAAGGATGCCGCGTAGAGCAGGCGCATTCCTGCCCAAGACCTGTTTTTTAGGAGTCACGCAAATGACGAACGAAATCAAGAAGGATGTCGAACTCACGAACGAAGAACGCCAGCCCTGCGAAGTCTGGACCCGCGTCATGGGCTACCACCGTCCGGTGCAGTCCTTCAACACGGGCAAGAAGGGCGAGTTCGCCGAGCGCGTCTGCTTTACTGAAAAGCGCGCTCAGGAACACGACTGCAGGTGTTCTGCTGCTCCAAAGACCGAATAAGGCCGCGGCATGAACGGTCATGACCGGTCCGGTCCCGCGGCTTGCGAAATCAAGCTCGCGGGCCTGACGCCCTTTACGACGATTGATTTTCCGGGCAAGCTCTCGGCTGTGGCGTTCGTGCAGGGGTGTCCCTGGAAGTGCGTCTACTGCCAGAACAGCTGGATGCAGTCCAGAAGCTTTGATCCGGATTTGGCGCACTCGTCCTGGGAGGCGCTGGAGTCGCTTTTGAAGCGCCGGCACGGGCTGCTTGATGCGGTTGTCTTCTCGGGGGGAGAGCCTTGCCTTGATCCGGCGCTGCCCGCCGCCGTTCGCGAGGTTCGCCGGATGGGATATCTGGTCGGCCTTCATACGGGCGGGGGCTATCCGGCCAGACTCGCCGAGGTGCTTCCAGAGCTGGCTTGGATTGGCCTGGACGTGAAGGCCGTTCCCGGAGACGGTGCCCACTGGGCGCGGGTGACGGGCGTGGAGGCTTCCAATGCCAAGTGGGCCGAGAGCCTTGCGCTCATTCTTGAATCGGGCGTGCCCTTTGAGTGCCGCACGACGGCGCATCCCGACTACTTCAGCGAGACGCAGCTCCTCGAGACGGCCGCCTACCTCAAGGAGCGCGGCGTTCGGGACTATGCGCTTCAAATCTGCCGCAAGCCGCCCGGACTGTTCGCACGGTTCGGCCCCGTGGAGCCCTCATGGCCTTCGGAATCCGTTCTCGAGGCGCTTCGCGCAAGCTTTGTGCGGTTCACGCTCAGACGAGACTGAGTGCACACGCAATAAAAAGGGCCCCGGCGCTTTGGCGCGGGGCCCTTTGGCAAAGGCGGCATTGAGTCCTGAGGCGCAGAGGGGTCAGGACGCAGTTCCGTTTTTACTTTTCAGCAGCCTTCTGTTCGACATCGAAATCGTTGACGATTTCCTTGAAGTACGTGCCGGCGATGAACTTCGGCTTGCGAACGGACGGAATGCGGATGGCTTCGCCCGTGGAGGGGTTGCGGCCCGTGCGCGGGGCGCTTTCGACGGCGCGGAAGGTGCCGAAGCCGATCAGCGTGACGGAATCGCCCGTCGTAACGGCGGACATGATTTCTTCGAAAACGCTCACGATGATGCGGTCGGCTTCAGCCTTGGAAATGCCGTTGCGGACGGCGATGCGGTCAACGAGCTCGAGACGATTCATTTGAACACTCCTGATGGATCAACCCGTCTCCAATTTAAGAAAGGGATGCGGCGGCGGGGACTGTGAGATGATGAGGGTCGGCGGAAGGAGCCCGTGTGGCCCGGGCCAGCGGCAAAGGCAGAGGGTGCGGCAAGGACGCAACTCTACAAAATACCGCTCCTGCAGGCGAATGAAGCCGGCGGGGATTCCGCATGTCAAGCATTGTAGCGACGCGGGCCGCAAAGGTAAACCCGAGCAAAAACCCTGCCCTGCAGAGAAAACGGGGAAGTTGCCGCATGCAAGCCTCGCGACGTAATTCTAGTTGCTTGTCAAACTGTTGTGGTGTAAGAAGTTTTTGTTACGTCAGCCGGCAACCCTTCTGCCGCAGGGAAGTCGGAGGGGGCCGCGCAGGCAGTTCGGGGTAGGTGAAAACACTTGGTGAACGACCCGGCGTTCACAAAGGTGGTCGCGAACGTCGCTTAAAAGATATGTAAGGGTAATTCCTATAACACTTACGGGGTATCGAATTGTGTTAAGACGGCCTCCAAACTTGATCTCGTTCGTTTTTGACTTGGCGAAACGTCTTAGTGGCACTAAAACTGTCGTTGTTGCGACGATTGGGCGGTGGCAGAATGAAAAACGTCAGCTGATGCTGACGGCGTAATGCGGAGTGAAGTCCGCATTTTTGTCCTTTGGTTGTTGAGGTCAGATCCCTGTTGGACGGGGATTCTGACCTTTTTTTTGGAGAAGGTCGAAGCCTCATCGGCTCTGACGCGGGATGAGCGTTTCGACGAGGGCTCTGGGCGTTTTCGTACTCATCACGAGACGCGTGGCCCGCGCCTTTTCGCTTCGCGTGAGCATGCGCTCGAGCGCAGCGAGCGTGGCTGCGGCACCTGCGTCATGACGGCGCGCAGCGCACTTGAGCAGCGTATAGGCGTTGAACCGGTTCATGTCGAGGCCGGACCCCGTCAGATAGAAGTCGGCCAACGTCGTCAGAGCCTGCGTGCTGCCGTTTTCTGCGGCTCGGCAGGTCCAGCGGACGGCTTCCCGCAGGTCGACTCGACCGCCGCGTCCCGCCCAGTAGTAGACCCCGAGTCGGTACTGAGCCTCGACGATGCCCGAGAGTGCGGCTTCATTGAGCCAGCGTTGGGCCTCGGCCGGATCGGCTTTTGCCCACTCGCGCCGCTGGTAGAGGCGTGCGAGTTCGTACTGCGCCTGAGGATCTCGGTTCTGGGCGGCGGCGCGAAGCCACTTGGCAGCTTCGTTGATGTCGGCGGGCGCGCCCCGGCCGTCCTTGAGCATGAGGCCCGCCTCGCGTTGAGAGACTGCGTGACCCTTGGCGCCGGCGATGCGCAGCCAGTAGAGGGCGTCGCGGTCGGAGGCGGGGCGTCCGAAGCCCATGCGGCAGAGTTTGGCCAGGTCCGCCGCGGCGCCGGCGATGCCCTGATAGGCGGCCTCCTCGAGAAGCCTGGCTCCGGCTTCGGGATCTGCGGCGAGTCCCTGGCCCCGCAGCATGACGATGCCGAGCAGGTAGAGAGCTTCGGGGTGTTGGCGTGCGGCCGCCTTGCGCAGGAGCGCAAGCGCGCGCCGGTTCCGGCGGTTGTCGGGTGCGTCCGTGAGCAGGTGACGGGCGAATTCGGTTTGTGCGGCGGGATTGCCGCGTCGCGCGTCCTCTTCCATGCGATTGAGCTGAGCCAAGGCCTCCTCGCCCGTCAGCGGGCGACGCCGAACGATGCCGCCGAGAAGGTCGAGCACGTAGTTCTCGGCCTTCTCCGGGCCGGGGATGGGAAAGCGCGGATCTGGACGCTTGGGCATGCGCGCTCGAAAAGGCTGTTATTCGACTTTCTTTGTTTCGGCCGGGATCGGTTCGACCACGACCTTGTCGGAGCCTTCGGGCACGCGGAGGACGACGCCCTGGCTTTCGGCATTGCCGGCGCCGGGCAGCATCTTGTCAAGGCCCGTGAGCTGGATGGCCATCGCGATCGAGATCGAGACCATGGAGTAGATCACCCAGCAGCCGCCCGCGAAGATCGTGACCCGGCCGAGGCGCTCCCGGGGGTAGTCGTTGCCGAAGAGTTCGCGCACGTAGCCGATCTGCTTCCAGCCGGTCGTGACCATCCAGCAGGCCCAGGTGACGACCAGGAAGTAGAGGCCGCCGAATTGCATGACGGGTTCATTCTGAAAGACCGCCTGCATGATCACGAAGACGAAGAGGAGCCAAAGCGTGGTGCGCACCCACATGCGCGAAGCGCGTGCAAAGCCGTGTTCGCCGAGCGCATCCCAGTTGCGGGCCTGAAGCAGGGCGCCGAAGATCGGGGTGAAGAGGAGCGCGAGCACGCAGGCGGCGGTCGGGTTGTAGAGGGCGGGACGGCTGACGGTCTTGGACTGGGGTTTGGACATGGTCTGCGGACTTGAGATTCGGACGTGGATTCCGGGATGTCCGGAAAGTTTGAGAATTGTACGCGCAATCGTGTTCGTGGAGCGTGAGCGGGTGTAACCTATGACATTGTCAGTCAACAATGGCATATTCAATATTGAGGAAGCGCTGCCGATTCTGTCTGCCGTAAAGAGAGAGAGGTGGGCGCCGGATTTTCATGAATGCACGACTATTGAAGAGCTGCGCCGCAATCGGCGCCGTCTGCGCGGCAGCGGGCTGCACGGGCACGCCCGAGGCCCTTACGGAGGAGTCCTCCTATCACAGCCCCTATCAACCTTATCAGTCGCTCTGCATCGTTCCGGCCGAGGAACATTCCGCGGCGCTCGATCTGACGCTGTCGCGTATGCTTCGGGACCGCGGCTTCGCGCCCGAGCTGCTCGAGTCGGGCGACCTGCCTTCGGTGCGGCGCTGCCGGGGCATCGTGACCTTTTCGACGGGCAGGGCGCTTCGCCCCTTCGAGGCGCCGGCCTCGATGTCGCTCACCTTTCTCGACGCCTATACGGGCGAGACCTACCATGTGGCGGTCTCGCGAGCCAAGGGCGGCGAAGCGCGTGCACTTTTTGCCGGAGCGCCGTTTTCCGATCCCGGGCAGATGATTCGCGAGCTCGTCGAGAGGCTTTTCCCCGAACGCACGGATCCCGAATAGCTATTCCAAATAGCTTCCCGAAAAGCTTCCCGGGAGCCGTACGCCGGCGACGGGCGGGCGTGCGCCGCATCCGAACGGCGGCACGGGCCGGACATACCTCTGAAGGGGTATGGTGTTAGCCCTAGGGATATCCCTAAACAAGATGTAAACCCGTGAGATTGCCTGATTATCGTCAAAAGAGCATGGGAATGAGAGGGGGAGTCCGGCCTAAAGGAGTAGAAATTTTGAAGAAAATTACTACAATATGCGTGCAGTTGAACGGAACCAATCGTTCGACGCAGGCGAATGAAGCCGAATCAGGCGGCTTCAGGCGCGGCGGCATCGGCGCCTACATCGGGGGATGTGCAAAGGAGCGCCACGACCAGATGCCGCGATTGATGGCAGTCCGTGACTGCCCGGCGGCCCGCAACCGGCATGAATCTCCGGCTGCAGCGGTTGCCCGTGAAGGGATGGAGGATCGGCCGGACGACCAACCGGCGCGACCCTCCGGAGCGCCCGAGAGGGCATGCCCCCTTTCACTTTCACGGATCTTCCGGGAGCGTTCGACCAGACGCTCCCTTTCTTTTGCGTGTCGCCCTCGCAGGGGCGGCATGCTTCAGAATCGTGGCGGCGAGGCGTATCATTGATGAGTCCGCCGCAATCCCCTCCGACGGCAGGACGACGACAACAACAAAAGCCTACGACGGAGATCCGACGTGCCTGATACGCAAGCGATCCAAACCCACTGGAAGACGACGCTCGTCATCCTGACTCTGAGCGCAGTTTTGATGTCGCTCAGCTACACGATGCTCATACCGTTCCTGCCGATGTACCTCATTGAGGAGCTCGGCGTTGATCAGTCGCGCGCAAATTTCTGGAGCGGCCTCGTCTTTTCGGTTTCCTTTCTGATTTCCGGCATCATGGCGCCGATTTGGGGCGCCATGGCCGACAAGCGCTCGCGCAAGCTCATGGCGCTTCGTGCGGCGATTCTTCTCGCCGTCTCCTACGCGCTCGGCGGCATCGTGCAAAACGAGTGGCAGCTTCTGGCCATGCGCTGTTTCCAAGGATTCGCCTCAGGCCTCTGGCCCGCCTGCCTCGCCATCATGGCAAGCACCGTGCCCCGCGAGCGCGTGGGGCTCGCCATGGGCGTCATGCAGGGCGGAATGACCGCGGGCGGCGTGCTCGGCCCCTTCTTCGGCGGTGCGCTCGCCGAGCTTTTCTCAATGCGGATGACCTTCTTCATCGGCGGTGCGGCGCTTGCCGTCATCACGCTTCTGATTCTCTTCTTCATTCATGAACCGCCCCGCAGGGAGCAGAAGAAGGCGGCCGCCTCGCGCGAGAAGACCAATCTGCTCAAGATTCCCGTCGTGCAGCGCATGCTGCTCTGCGCTGGCGTCGTGCAGCTCACGATCCTGCTGCAGCAGCCCATCATGCCGATGTACATCGGCGAGCTTCAGGGCAGCATGGACCGCATCGTCTTCGTGACGGGCATCGTCTTCTCGGTGGTCGGCGTCTCGGGCGTCATCGCGTCACCCGTCTGGGGGATTCTGGGCCAGAAGTGGGGCTATCGTCCGGCGCTCTACACGGCGCTCGCAGGAACTGCGGTCTTCGGCATGATTCAGGCCATCCCCGACACCCTCATGCCGTTTGGCATCTGGCGCTTCATCGGCGGCCTAACCTTCGCAGGGATCTTTCCCGCCATCAACGCCGTACTCACGATGAGCACGCCGCCCGAGGACCGCGGCCGCATCTTCGGTCTCTCGTACGCGGCCCAGCAGGTCGGCAGCGTGATCGGCCCGCTCGTGGGCGGCGGCATGGCCATGTACCTGCCGCTCAAGTCCGTCATTTTCCTGGGCGGCTTCATTCTGCTGCCGCTGGCGGGCTACCTTTGGTACATGCGTCCCAAAAACGAAGAAAGCTCACGCGGCAGTCCCGCCGACCTGCGCTAGCGGGGCGGGATTCGCACGAACGGCTCGTTCCCGGGAGCCGCGACCCGCGGGCATGCCTTGCGGCATGAGATTTTGACCGTTTCAAAACGACGGGTCCCCCAATGGGCCTTGAGGTTCGATACAATCAAACCATTAAAACTGATTGCAAATTGTCAGGAACTGTCACGCCCCTCGGCAGCATCTCCCGGTGCGCCGTCGTCGGCCGGGCGGTTTGGGGCAAATACAACTCGAATGGATACATTCATACTTGCTGCGCTGGCGCTTTTGGGCGCGCTTGCCGTTATTGACCTTTTTGTCGGCGTCTCAAATGACGCCGTGAACTTTCTCAATTCCGCCGTCGGTTCACGCACAGCGCCCTTCTGGGTGATCATGACGGTTGCCAGCCTCGGCGTTTTGCTCGGCGCCACCTTCTCATCGGGCATGATGGAGGTTGCGCGCACGGGCGTTCTCGTTCCCGAACACTTCACCTTCAAGGAGGTGATCATCGTCTTTACGGCCGTCATGGTCTGCGACGTCCTCCTTCTCAACACCTTCAATTCTCTGGGGCTGCCCACGTCCACGACCGTTTCGATTGTTTTCGAGCTTCTCGGCGGCGCCACGGCGCTTGCCTGCTACAAGGTCTGGTCGAGCGGCGCGCCGATTTCGGATCTCGGGCTCTATCTCAATTCCGCCAAGGCGCTCGCCATGATCATGGCGATTCTCGTATCCGTCGTCGTGGCCTTTTTCTCCGGCCTCTTCGTGCAGTACGTGCTGCGCCTGATCTTCTCCTTCAACTACGAGCGCTACTACAAGCTCTTTGGGGGCATCTACGGCGGCGTTTCGCTGACAGCCGTCTTTTATTTCCTCGTGATCAAGGGCGCCAAGGGCGCGTCCTTCATGCAGCCCGAGTGGATCGCATGGATCGACGCCAATACGACGGCGTTGCTTTTGGGATGCCTGGTCGCTCTGACGGTGCTTTTTCAGACGCTTATTCTGGTGCTTCGCATCAACGTCTTTCCGATCATCATTCTCGCGGGCACCTTCTCGCTTGCCTTCGCCTTTGCGGGCAACGACCTCGTGAACTTCATCGGCGTGCCGCTCGCCGCGCTCTCCTCCTATGAGATCTGGTCCGCCGTCGAAGGCGCCGACCCGACGACCTTCACGATGGAGGGACTTCGTCACAACGAGGGAACGCCCACCTACTTCCTCCTTGCCTCCGGCGTCGTGATGGTGCTCACGCTCTGGTTCTCCAAGAAGGCCCACCGCGTCATCCGCACGTCGATCAGCCTCGCCTCGGCCGCCCGCGGCGGCAAGGAGCAGTTCGGCTCCTCGCTGCCCGCCCGCGTCGTCGTTCGTTCCGCAATCCGCTTCAACAGCGTAGCGCACCAGCTCATTCCCGCCTCGGTTCTCAAGAGTCTCGCGACGCGCTTTGAAAAGAAAAAGCTTGCGCCGGGCGAAGTGGAGCTCCCCTTCGACGAAATCCGCGCGAGCGTCAATCTCGTGCTTGCCGCCGCGCTCATTGCTTCGGCCACGAGCCTCAAGCTTCCGCTCTCCACGACGTACGTGACCTTCATGGTTGCCATGGGTTCGTCGCTCGCCGACGGCGCCTGGGACCGCGAATCCGCCGTGTACCGCATCTCCGGCGTGCTCACCGTCATTTCGGGCTGGTTCATGACCGCCTTTACGGCCTTCACCGCCTGTGCGCTCATCTGCATGCTCTTCATCAGCTGGGGCGAGCCGCTTCAGCTCATCATGATGGTGCTGGCCCTCGTCGTCGTCATCCGCACGAATTTCTTCGTGAAGGACGTCGAGGACACGCCTGACCATGAGCGCATCGACCGCGGCGACAAGGCGAGCATCCGAGATCTCCTGACGGAGAGCGTCAACGACAATCTCAACGCCACGCTTACGCTCTATGCGCAGGGCCTGCAGGCTTTCCTCGATGAGGATGATCAGAAGCTGCGCGATCTCAAGGGCGATGCGGCCCAGCTCTTCGACTTCATCACGATGCGCCGCGGAGAGTACTACAACATGGCCCTTGAGGGCGGCGGCTCGCGCTCCGACCGCGACGCCCGCAACTTCTACTACCGCGCCTTCACGAGCATGAAGGAGGTGAGCCACTCCCTGCGCGACCAGATCGGCGTCGCACAGAACTATGTGGCCAACTCGCACTCGCCCTTTACGGGACGCATGCGCGACAACATCAAGTCTCTCTCCAAGCGCCTGATCCTCATTCGCGACAACTTTGTGCCGGCCAACTGCACCCAGACGCTTGAGCTCATCGACGAGGCGCAGCGCGACTTCATGACGCAGATCGGCGAAGAGAAGATCTCGCTTCGCAAGTCGGAGCTCTATCTCGGCTATCTGCTCTTTGCGCGCGAGGTGCTCAACCGCTACATGATGGTGAAGCTCCTTCAAAGCGAGCTTGAGGCCGGACTGGCCGCACGCGAGCAGAGTGCATATGCTTCAGAGGACCACAAGGTGGAGCCCCTGAGGCCGTCCGAGCGTTAGGGCACGCATGAGGCCTCCCTGAGAGAGGCCGCATGAAAAAGACCGATCCGCATGCCGCAGGATCGGTCTTTTTTTGTACGGGGCTTACGGGCGGCTGCTATTTCGGCTCCACGGCGGCAACGCAGGTGTAGCGGCGCTCGGGGAAGTCGAGTTCGCGAATGCGAACGCGAACGTCGAAGACGTCCGAGAGCATGTCCTCCGTCATGACGTCGCGGGTGTCGCCGAAGATGGGAGGCCGGTGCTTGGGCACGAGCAGCGTCTTGGTGGAGATTTCAAGAGCGTGTGCCGGAAAGTGCGTGTTGATGACGGCGCCGAGTCCCTGCGCGGTAAGGCGTTCGATGACGTTGAGAACCACCATCTGATTGCGGAAGTCGAGGTTCGATTCCGGTTCGTCGAGCACCAGTATGTGGGGTTCGGCCGCAAGCGCCCGTGCGATGAGCGCGAGCTGGAATTGCCCGCCCGAGACCTCGCTGCAGAGGCGCCCGGCAAGATGCTCGATGCCGACCTCGGCCATGACGCGGTCGACCACAGCCCAGTCCGCATCGGACGGGAGGCTGAAGGAGCCGATGCGGGCGCTGCGTCCCAAGACGACCATGTCGGCAAGCGTCATGGATGCAAAGCCGGGGAGCTTGGCCTGAGGCACGTAGCCGATCGTTCGCCAGAAGTCGCGGGGCTTCCAGTCGCTCACCGACCGGCCGTCGAGCCGCGCCTCGCCCTCGGTAAGCTTGAGCAGGCCTAGCATGCAGCGAAGGAGCGTCGTCTTGCCCGCCCCGTTGGGGCCGAGAATGCTCATGACGCCCCTGCCGTCGAAGGAGAAGTTGACGTCGCGGAGCACGGGTTCTCGGCCCGGCCACGAATAGCCGCCGTGGATAACCTCCAGAGACATGACGCTACCCCGAAATGCCGCCGGTGCGGCGAAGAAGATAGATGAAGAACGGCGCGCCGACGACGGCCGTGAGAATGGAAACGGGAATCTCGCTCTGAGTGGCGGTGCGCGCGACGGTGTCGATGACGAGCATGAAGAGCGCCCCCAT
>CABUOH010000016.1 GCA_902493085.1 uncultured Sutterella sp.
CATCTTGTCGTAGGAAAGGGCTGCGCCTTCAGCATCGCGGTCGAAGGAATAGGCATCCTTCATCGTGAACTCGCGGCCGCGCATCACGCCGAAGCGGGGACGGCGCTCGTCGCGGAACTTCGTCTGAATGTGATAGAAGTTCACGGGAAGCTGACGCCAGCTCTTGATTTCCTGACGGGCAATGTCGGTGACGACTTCTTCCGAAGTCGGCTGGATCACGAAGTCGCGGTCGTGACGATCCTTGAAGCGAAGCAGCTCGGCGCCGTACTTTTCCCACCGGCCGGATTCCTGCCAGAGTTCGGCAGGCTGCACCAGCGGCATCAGCAGCTCGATCGCACCCGCGCGGTCCATTTCCTCGCGGATGATCTTTTCAATCTTGCGGATCGTGCGGAGGCCGACCGGCATATAGGTGTAAACGCCGGCGGCAAGCTTCTTGATCATGCCGGCACGGATCATGTACTGCTGGCTGATCACATCAGCATCGGCAGGCGCTTCTTTCAGCGTGGAAAGGAAATAGGAACGGGCGCGCATTTTTTTCTTAACGTGTATCTGTTGAAAAGAACGGCGGCTTCCCTCTGACGTCGGGAAGCCGCTTGTACATGGGCAATTGGCTTATTTTAACCGCGCGGCCTTCCGAACGGTGACTCGAAGGCCGCGTTTCCCGGAACTTCGGATCAGCCGCCGGCAAGCACCACCATGTTGTCGCGGTGAATCATTTCGGGCTGCTCCATGTAGCCGAGGCGCTCTTCGATCTCCTCCGTGTGCGCACGCAGAATGCGCGACGCGTCGTCGCTTGAATAGTTCACGAGGCCTCGGGCGATCTCGAGGCCGCTTTCCGTAACGCAGGAGACGACTTCGCCGCGGACGAATTCGCCGTGCACGCCGATGACGCCCACCGGCAAAAGCGACGTGTGCTTGGCGACGAGCGCCTTGGCGGCGCCTTCATCGAGCACAAGACTGCCGGAAGCGCGCAGATGATCCGCAATCCACTGCTTGCGGGCATGCAGAACGGTTGACGAGGGACGAAGGTGAGTGCCGACAAGCTCGCCCTTTGCCAACCGCGTCAGCACGTTCTCTTCGCGCCCGGACGCAATGATCGTGCCTGCACCGGAGCGCGCCGCGCGCTTGGCGGCGAGAATCTTGGTGATCATGCCGCCCTTCGAGAGCGAGCTTGCAGCACCACCCGCCATCTTTTCGAGCGCCGGATCGCCGGCGGTTGCGACGCTGACGAACGTCGCTTCGGGATCCTTGCGCGGATCGGCCGTGAAGAGCCCCCGCTGGTCCGTCAGAATGACAAGCACGTCCGCTTCGACCAGGTTGGTCACAAGCGCCCCAAGCGTATCGTTGTCGCCCACCTTGATTTCGCTCGTCACGACGGTGTCGTTCTCATTTATGACGGGTACGATGCCGAGCCTCAAAAGTTCCCGGATCGTCATGCGGGCGTTCAGATACTGCTCGCGGTCCGTGAGATTCTGATGCGTAAGAAGCACCTGGGCCGTCCCGATGCCGTGGTTGCGAAAGTGCCGCTCATAGGCCTCCACAAGTCCCATCTGCCCCACGGCCGCAGCTGCCTGAAGCTGATGAACGTGCGACGGGCGTTTTTCCCAGCCGAGACGAAGCACTCCTTCGGCAATTGCGCCGGAACTCACGAGGATGACTTCGCGGCCCATCTTCTGAAGTTCCGCAATCTGGGTTGCCCAGCGTTCGATGGCCTGAATGTCGAGACCGCGGCCGTCGTTGGTAACGAGCGCGCTGCCGACCTTGACGACGACCCGATGCGCGTTCTTGAGAAGTGATTCCATGGATAAGCCCTGTGGAAAAGATTGAGCAGGATCTTTGAGCATAGCGCAATACCGTCCTTTCTGCCGAACACTTGTTCACAAAAACCGGAAACGTTGACAGCGCCCTCGGCCACTATAATGGACTGCCTCTAGTTCCATGCCGTCGTTTTCGTCAAGGGACTTTTCGCCGTCCCTCATCCACACACCGGCATTGTCCCGTCATGCTCCGATTCCTTCCAAGCAGGGAAACCGCATTCGCGCTCTTTCTGATGCTCGCGGCTTCGGCCTGCTTTCTCAGCTATGCCGTCGGCGGCGTCAGAGCCGCCCAGCTTTGGTGCTTTCTTCTGCCTTCCGGGCTGCTCTTTGCTGTTGCCGATCACCGGCCCGGCCTTGCAAAGCCCGCCGCCTGGCTCCTGTGGCTCTCCTCTTTGATTTCGAACATCGACACCGGACTGCGCGGCTATCTGATGGACGCCTACCAGTCCGCTCTGAACTCGGACTTCATCATTGAATCCGTCGCAAACACGCACGCCAACGAAGCACTCGAGTACTTCGGCACGGCGCTTTTCGACGTTCTCTTCTGGGCGGCGCTCGCATGCTGCACTTTATGTTTTCAGACCATCGTCCTGATGCGGCGAATCCGATGCCGAACGTTCACGCCCGTGCGCTGGCGCATTGCAGCGCTCTCGGCATTGACGCTGTGCACGCTGCTGGCCATCGCTTCCGTCGCCATCAAGCCCTGGCGCAATCAATTTGCGACGCACACATGGCCCGCCTTCTACACGAGCGTTCGCGACTTCAGAGCCTCCAAGCACAATCTGGAGGAAATCCGAATCAAGGAGGATGAGCTGGCAGCCTCTATGGTGCTGCCGCATGACATTACGCCGCGAACCATCGTGCTCGTCATCGGCGAAAGCATCACCCGGGACAACATGAGCCTGTACGGCTACAGCCGCAGCACGACTCCGAAGCTCGAAGCGCTTGCCGCTCACGACAAGCGGTTCACCTTCGTCAAGGATGCATGGTCCACGCAGGCGAGCACCGTGGCGTCCTTCAAGGACATGCTCGACTTCAAGGTTCCCGGCGTGCCGGAGGTTCAAGGGAACGTCATCGCCTACTTCCGCGCCGCGGGCTACCATGTCACATGGATCAGCAATCAGGACGACAAGGTCATCCGACATGAATGGATGGCTCACAGCAACCGACAGATCGTCCTGAATCGGCTCGCGGGGCGCTCCTCCCGCTCAATGGACGAGACTGTCCTGGCACCGCTGCGGGAAGCAATCGCTGATCCTGCGCCGCTGAAACTGATTGTCGTGCACACGATCGGCGCGCATCCTCACTTTTCGTACCGCTATCCCGCCGGCCTCAAACCGCTCTGGTCGACCGACGACGGCGTCACCCAATCCCTCAAGGAGCTTGCCCGTCCGTTCCACATTCGCCAGTCCCGAAACGCATACGATTTGGCCGTGCTCTATCAGGATCGGATTCTGGCCGAAACGCTGACGCTGACGTCGGCGTCCTCAAACCGGACACCGGCCGTCTGGATTTATCTCTCCGATCACGGCATGGAGACGGGAACCTACGACGACCGCGTCGGACATTCACGCACAACTCCGGCCGGATACCGAATTCCTCTTCTCCTGTGGGCCGATCCACGCCTGTCAAAGGACTGGGCTTGGACAAGCCTGAAGCAGCGCTCTTTCCGCTCAGACTGGACGCCGGGCCTTCTTTTTGACGCCGGCGGCATCCGCATCAGGTCCGACGCAACGCCCTCAATCCTTTCCGAGCACTACCGCTGGGAACCTCCGGCCTCAAAGACGAGATTTGACCTCAAGGACTGACTGATTTGAACGGTCTGATTTGAACGGTCATGGCCGTTCATCGCGAACCCACCGAAAGCTTCACGAGACCATGCGAAAAAGGAGCGCGGGCGCGCTCCTTCTGTAGTTCTTCTTGCACAAGAACGTCCCGTCAAGGGCGGGACGTTCTTTACGCCGACGTGATTACGTTCTCATGACAAAGTTGATCACGAAGCACGCCGAAATCAGATACATGAAGGGCGTCACATCGCGCCAGCGCCCCATCAAGACATGAATGACCGTGTAGCTGACGAACCCGAAGCCAAAGCCCGTTGCGATGTTGAACGTGAAGGGCATGGTCATGATGGTCAAAAAGGCCGGAATGGCGATCTCAAGCTTTTCAAAGCGGATGTGCACGACTTCCTGCATCATGAGCGCCCCCACGATGATGAGAATGGGCGCGGTTGCATACGCAGGGACCATGCCGACGAGCGGAATGAAGAAAAGCGCGAGCACGAAGCAGGCCGCCGTCGTGACGGCTGTCAAGCCCGTGCGGCCGCCCGCGGCAACGCCAGAAGCGCTTTCAAGATAAGAAGTGGCGGTCGTCGTCCCCATGCAGGCGGAAAACATCGTGCCGATGGAATCTGTGATGAACGCGCGGTCAAGGTTGCGGATCTCGCCGTCGGGACGCATGAAGCCGCACTTTCGTGCCAGACCAATCAGCACGCCCATGTTGTCGAAGAGGTCAACCATCGTCAGCGTAAAGATAATGCTGAGCAGGCCGTGGGACAACGCTCCCTTGAGGTCCATCTGCATGAAGACGGCGGAAATGTCGGGCAGACTGAGGCTCACCCAATCCCCCTTCGGCAATTCGGTCACGCCCAGAATGACGCCGAGCGTCGTCGTGGCAAGAATGCCGATGAGCATCGCGGCTCGGAAGCCCTTCACCATCAGCGCGGCCGTCAGGAAGAAACAGAAGACGGACAGCTGAACCTCGGGATTCGTCACATTGCCGAGCGCCACGAACGTGCTCGGATCTGCAATGACGAGACCGGCGCTCTTCATGCCGATGAGCGCAATAAAGGCCCCGATGCCCACCACGATGGCCAGTTTGAGATCAATCGGAACCGCATTCACGATGAACTGTCGAATGCGCGTCACCGTCAAAAGAAAGAAGACGATGCCGGAAATGAACACCGCTCCGAGACCAGCTTGCCACGTGAAGCCCGCCGGTCCGCAGACGTAGTAGGCAAAAAAGGCAGTGATCCCGAGTCCGGGTGCCACGCCCACGGGATATCGGGCCCATAGGCCCATGAGCAGCGTCACGGCGACCGTGACGAGAATGACGCTGCCCGTGGCGGCGTCGCGGGGAATGCCGCCGTCGGCGAGCATGGAGGGAATGACGAAGATGAGATAGCTCATCGCCATGAAGGTGGTGATGCCAGCGGAGACTTCCTGAGAAACCGAAGTGCCGTTTTCCTTGAGGCCGAAGAAGCGTTCAATGACCGATGCTTGCATGATGTGTGATCAGCAGATTAAAGAAGGGACGCATGCGGCGTCCGGTGAGCGTACAAAACAAAGAGACCCGGCCCGTAGCGTCGGGCGAGTCTCTTTGGAAAAGAGGGCGAACGTATTAGTGTTCAGCCGGATCAAAGCGCGCGTCGTCTGCGAATGCAGCCTCTTCACGACGATCGTCGTCAATGCGTTGGGCGAGCGCCTTGACGAGGTCTTCGCAGCCCTGGCGGGTGGCGGCCGAGATGACGAAGACGGGCTCGCCATTGGCGGCGAGCTCGCTGCGATAGCGTTCGATGAGCGCATCGCGGTCGGCTTCCTCGACAAGGTCGATCTTGTTGAGCACGATCCAACGCGGCTTTGCGGCGAGCGCAGGATCATACTTTTCCAACTCAAGCACGAGCGCCTTGGCCTCCTGGACAGGGTCCGTCTCTTCGTTGAATGGAGCCGCGTCAATCATGTGAAGAAGAATCTTCGTGCGCGAGAGATGGCGCAGGAACAGATGCCCAAGGCCCGCCCCTTCAGCCGCACCTTCGATGAGACCGGGCACGTCGGCGAGCACGAAGCTTTGCTCCGGCCCCACGCGCACGACGCCGAGATGAGGATGGAGGGTGGTAAACGGATAGTCGGCGATCTTCGGGCGAGCGTTGGAAACGGCCGTGATGAAGGTGGACTTGCCGGCATTGGGCATGCCAAGAAGACCGACGTCGGCGAGCACCTGAAGCTCAAGCTCGAGCGAACGGTACTGGCCGGGCTCGCCCGGCGTCGCCTGCTTGGGCGCACGATTGATCGAACTCTTGAAATGAAGGTTGCCCAGACCGCCCTTGCCGCCCGCCGCAAGCAGCTGACGGGCCCCGTGCACGTTGAGGTCGGCGATCACTTCGCCCGTATCCGTATCGCGCACGAGCGTGCCGACAGGCATGCGCAGGACGATGTCATCGCCGCCGGCGCCATAGCAGTCCGCGCCGCGGCCGTTCTCACCGTTGGGAGCAAAGAACTTGCGCGTGTAGCGATAATCCACAAGGGTATTGATGTTGCGGTCGGCAACCGCATAGACAGAGCCGCCGCGGCCGCCGTCGCCGCCGTCCGGGCCGCCCTTCGGGATGAACTTTTCACGGCGGAAGCTTGCCGCACCGTTGCCGCCCTTGCCGCCTTGGACTTCAATTTTTGCTTCATCAACAAACTTCACGAGTACACCTTCTGAAGTTGAATCCCTGCATCAAAACTACACTTGCAGAGACATTTTTATAACAAGAACCGCCAATAAGCGATCCCGGCAGTTTCCATTTCCGATCAACGCCCTGGCTTCGACGCCTGCCCGAGTGCCACGATAGCAAATTAACAGGCTTGAATGTGTGCGCAACGGCGCGTTTCTGTTCTGCGCCTCGCACCCTCAGACAACAAGAAAGCCCAGCCGGAGGATCCGCACTGGGCTTTTCTCTGTCGTCCGCGTCCCTCGGGACGCCTGCCCTCAATTAGGCAGCGATGGGTTCAACCTTGACGTACTGACGGTTGAAAGCACCCTTGACTTCGAACTTCACGACGCCGTCGACAAGAGCGTAGAGCGTGTGGTCCTTGCCCATGCCGACGTTGTTGCCGGCGTGGAACTTCGTGCCGCGCTGACGAATGATGATACCGCCGGCGTTGACAGCAGCGTCACCGAAAACCTTCACGCCAAGACGCTTGGCCTTGGAGTCACGACCGTTGCGGGTAGAGCCGCCACCTTTCTTGTGTGCCATTTTAGTACTTCTCTATAAAAAGTCGGTTGCAAATTAAGCCGCGATCGCTTCGATCTTGAGCTCGGTGTAGTTCTGACGATGGCCGGCAGACTTCATGGAGTGCTTGCGGCGGCGGAACTTGAAGATGCGGACCTTTTCGCCACGGCCGTGGGAAAGGACGGTCGCGGTGACCGTAGCGCCTTCGATCGTCGGATTGCCGACCTTGAGGCCTTCTTCGCCGCTGACGGCGAGAACTTCGGTGAGGGTCACCTGAGCGCCGGCTTCAACAGCAAGGGATTCGACCTTGAGCTTGTCGCCGACGGAAACGCGGTACTGCTTACCGCCAGTCTTGATAATAGCGTACATGTAAATAAACCTCGCCCGTTCCGCTTCCCCGCCCGCCTGCTGCGGCCGGATCCTGCAGAACCTTTTTGTAATAGCGTGAACGCGCTTGAGGAGACATTCCTCAAATGACGTCGTCTCACGTTTGGTTGCGTGGAAAGCTCGTGATTATTGCATGCTCCTCAAGCCCAGTCAAGCGAAAGCCCGGATTTTCTGACCGCCCCCCCGCTCCCGCAGGGTCTTCAGCCTTCGCCGACTGAGCTCAGCAGCGCCTTCGGGAATCCTTGTGCTTGGCTATACTTCCTGAATCAGCACTCAACTGCTTCCTCAAGACAGATGTCCGATATGCAAAACCCACAGGATCCCAAGCCCCTCATCAAGAAGGTGCTCGCCCCCATCGCCGAAGACATGGCCGCCGTCGATGCGGTCATTCGCAGCGAACTGGCCAGCGACGTGCCCCGCATGAAGGAAATCAGCGAATACATCACGAGCGCGGGCGGCAAACGCATGCGCCCCGCCCTTCTGATGCTCATCTGCCGAGCGCTCGGCTATGAAGGGACGCTCCATCAGTATCTCGGCGCCACGATCGAGCTTCTGCATACGGCCACTCTGATGCACGACGACGTCGTGGACGAAAGCGACATGCGCCGCGGCCGTCCGACGGCCAACAGCCGCTGGGGCAACGGCGCAGCCGTGCTCGTAGGCGACTTCCTCTACACCCGTTCCTTCCAAATGATGGTGAAGGCAGGCAATCTGCGCGTCATGCAAGCCCTGTCCGACGCCGCCAACCGCCTGAGCGAAGGCGAGGTGGTCCAGATGGTCAACGCGCATGACCCGAGCGTGGATGAAACCCGCTACTTCCGCGTCATCGAACGCAAGACCGCGTGCCTCTTCGAAGCCGGCGCACGCATGGCCGCCGCCATCGCGAACTGCAGTCCCGAGCAGGAGGAGGCCGTCGCGGAATATGCGCTTGCGCTCGGCAACGCCTTCCAGATCGCCGACGACGTCCTCGACTACCAAGGCAATGCCGCAGACACGGGCAAGAATCTCGGCGCCGACCTGCGCGAAGGCAAGGTGACGCTCCCCATCATCTACGCCCGGGAATCCTGCACGCCAGAGGAGCGCGCCATGATCGACGAAGCCATCCGCCTCGGCGACGGCGACTTCCCGACAATCGCCTCCATCGTGATGAAGTCCGACGCGCTGGAAAAATGCCGCCTGCGCGCCGAAAGGGAGCTTGACCGAGGCCGCCTTGCGCTTGAAAAGCTTCCGCCTTCCATTTTCAGAGATTCTCTGCTAGAATTGCTCGCCTTCACGGTTCAACGCGATCGTTGAGCAGCGAAGCAAATCGGGGTGTAGCTCAGCCTGGTAGAGTACTACGTTCGGGACGTAGGAGTCGGAGGTTCGAATCCTCTCACCCCGACCACTTTTAAGGAAGAGGTCGAAATTTCCAGAATTTCCTTTACTTTTTGGAATTTTTCTGCCATAATGCTCTTCCTCGACAGTTTGAATTGACTGTCAAGACAATTCGGGGTGTAGCTCAGCCTGGTAGAGTACTACGTTCGGGACGTAGGAGTCGGAGGTTCGAATCCTCTCACCCCGACCAGGTTTTCACAAAAAGGCACTGTCTCAGGACGGTGCCTTTTTGCTTTTCGGCGAGATCATTCCATGTCCCTCATCATCGGCCTTACTGGCGGCATCGGCGCGGGCAAGAGCACCGCCTCCGCACACCTTCGCACCTGCGGCATCCCCGTCGTTGACGCGGATGTCGTCTCACGCGCCCTGACGGGCCCGGACGGCGAGGGCGTTCGAGCCGTCGCGCAGGTCTTCGGCCCGGATTTCGTCACGCCTGACGGCGCCATGGACCGCCGGCGCATGCGGGAACTCGCCTTTCGGGACCGAGAAGCCCTCAAGCGTCTTGAGGCCTGTCTCCACCCCCTCATCTCCGCCGCCGTCGCACGGGAATTCGACTCCCTTGCATCATTTCCCATCATCATCTACGACTGTCCGCTGCTGTGGCGAGACGACTTCCGCCACCCGGCCGTCCGCCGAACGCTCGTCATCGATGCCTCGGACCTCGTTCGCCTTCGCCGCATTCTCTCGCGCCCCGGGCTCACCGAAGAAACGGCGCGACTCATGATGAAGGCGCAGGCTTCCCGCCGCGAGATTCTGAACTGCGCCGACGACATCATCGTCAACGAAGACGACGAAGCCGCTCTGTGCAGTCGCCTTGACGTTCTCCATCAGCACTGGGCCGCATTAACCCGATGATGCGAAAGCGCAGCCTGAAGCGCTGTGGTATGTTTATGATCAGCGTCCACCACCTTCGAGCGTAAGCAGACATGTCCACGGCCGAGCATCTTCTCTACGAATTCCCCTGTAATGAGAAAATCCGCACGTACCTCCGATTGGAGGTGCTCTTTCAGCGCTTTGACTGGTTCTGCGAGCAAACGAGCGCCATCGCGCACCAAGCCGGCATTTCCGCCCTTTTCGATCTGCTGGATGCGACAGCGCGGTCAGACCTGCGTCATGAGCTGATACAGGAGCTGGAACGGCAGCGCCAACGTCTCATTGCCAAGAACGCTTCGGCCGACCCGGTCATGGCAGCGCATCTCGCCGAGATCGGCGAGACCATTCAAGCCGTTTCCGACTCGGTCGGACGCACAACTCAGAGCGTCCGGGAAAACCAGTGGCTTCAGATCATCCGCACCCGCCAGAGCATCGCGGGCGGCACCTGTGAATTCGATCTGCCGCAAATGCACCTCTGGATGAACATGGCGCCCGAAATCCGCCGCCGCGAACTGCTGAGCTATGTGAGCACGCTCGAACCCATACGCACGGGCACGATGCTCCTTCTTCGCATCTTCCGAGCCAACTCGCACTGTCAGACTCTCACAGCCTCCAAAGGCACATACCAGTTTTCCATGAACCGCAATCAGAATTGCGCCCTCGTTCAAATCTGGCTTCCCGCAGACAGCACCGTTGTCCCCGAGGTGAGCGCCAACAAATACATGCTCTGGATCCGCTTCTCCCGGCCGGATGAAAACCACAAGCTGCATCTCGCCCGCGAGGAAGACATCCCGTTCCGTCTCGGTCTTTGCACGCCCTCCTGAGCCGGAAATACCGTCCATACAGATCAACCCAAACGCAACATGAAAGTCAAGTGTCCCACCTGCGGCAAGGAGATCGAGTACTCCTCCGCCAACCCCTGGCGTCCCTTCTGCTCCGAACGGTGCAAGCTTATTGATCTTGGAGAATGGGCCTCGGACGGCTACGTCATTGAAGGCGATCCGGGCTCAGCAGACCGCATGACGCCCGAAGAGCTCGAAAGCGTCGCACGCTACACCGCGGAGCGCGAAGAGCGCAGGGACGGTCGCCGCCGCTGAATTCAAATGCCCGTCAAGGCAACCTACGACAAAAAGCCGGTTTTCACCGGCTTTTCTGCTTTGGGAATCGTCAAAAGGCAATCGTCAAAAGGCGTCAGTTCAAGGCTTCACGCCGTGCGCGCCTCGATCTTGCCACAGGCGAAGATCGCTGGCGGGCACCCCTTCAACATAGGTCGGCAGGCGCGGCTCGCCCCGCCAGAGAGTGGACTCAAAGACTTCCGGCGTGACGATCACGAAGTCGAAATCCATGGCGACTGCCTTCAGCACATCGTCAAGGTTGGCGCAACGGGCGCCGACGAAGCGATACTTGCGGTCTCGAACAACAGTGGCATGAAGCGCATTCTCAGAGAGCGTCAGCACGGCCGTGCTGTCTTCCCAAACATCGGGAAGATCAACCCGATTGAGAATGTTCTGGTCGACCGGGAGCAGAACGCCCGGCGTGCGTTCATTGGCCGCGTAGAAACCGAAAGCCTGGCCTTCCTTTGAAAGCGCTTCGCCGAAAAAGTCGCGGGAGCGGCGGAAATGCAGGCGAACATGCGCATGCTCATAACGATGCTCCTTCACGAACCACGGGAAGGAATCCGCAAGGCGGATGCCGAGTTCCTCGTCGAGCTCGCGCACAAGCGCCTGATGCACCGTTTCACCTTCCTCAAGCTTGCCGCCGGGGAACTCCCAATATCCGGCCCAAGGCTTGCCCTCCGGGCGGGAGCCAAGCAGCACTCGACCGTCTTCGCGGATCAGTACGCCGACGGCAACATCTACAACCTTGTCTTCACTCACGATGCTATTCCTCTATCTTTCGATCGGCCCCTTTGGCGAGGCGCGCAAGGAAAATCTTACCGCGTTTCCTAAACGCTTCGCTACACGCAAAATGTCGTAGACCAATTGCCTCGAGCCATGGAAAGCACAATTGTCGCCCGTCCCTTCTGCAAGTCCGCCAGCGTCTGATCCGACAAGTGCGTCAGAGCGTCGGCATCATCACCGCAACGCAGGGCAAATCCCGACGCATCCAAGCCCGCAAGAGCGCTTCTCTCAAGCGCCGCACGCAGCACGAGCGAGGCTTCGCGAGGCGAGCGGGCAGCCCTGAGCCACACCCCGGCCCCCATGAAGGCCGAGACCAAACGATCCGTCTCAATCTCGTCGCGCGCGCCTTCAATG
>CABUOH010000017.1 GCA_902493085.1 uncultured Sutterella sp.
GTGTTGAAATGGAGGCGTTGACGGCTGTGCAGGTCGGTCTTCTCACGATCTATGACATGTGCAAGGCTGTTGATCGCGGCATGGTGATGACTGACATACGTCTTCTTGAAAAGGATGGTGGCAAGTCGGGCCGATGGACGTTTGAAAAGCAGTAATGCTGCGCTGAGAGAAAATGAGAGGGGGCGAGACGCGGGATGCGTTTCGGCCCCCTTTTTTGAGCAATCCTTTGGGCGATCGGAATGCGTGTCAGGTATCGCTGATCAGATTGAGAGCACGGGCTTCATAGACGGCCTCGCCTCTGGAGTGAACCTGCAGCTTTCGGTATATCTTCTTTATGTGTGCCGTTACGGTGTGTGGCGAGATCATGAGAATCGTGCCGATTTCGGCAAACGGAATCCCCTTGGCCAACAGCTCAAGAATTTCTCGTTCGCGGGTGGATATGTCGGGTATTTCGTTTGTGGTGGATGCCCGGGGTTCTGCGTTCTTTTTCATCTGCATGGCGCGCAGAACGTGCCGCGTAACGGCGGGAGACATCGGAGAGCCGCCGCCGTTGATGAGGCGCACGCAGTTGTCGAGGCTTTCGTTTGAATTGCGAAGCACGTAGCCGAGCGCGCCCGAACGAACGGCATTTATGATGAAGTTGGGTTCGCTGTGGTTGGTGTAGCAGAGTACGTTGAGGCTGGGACGGAGTGCAACAGCCTTTTCAATGATGGAAAAAACCGTGGCGCCTCCGAGTTCGACGTCGGTGACGAGCACGTCGACATCGGTTCGAAGATGCAACGTGGCATCAAGTTCGTTGAAGGTCGTGGCGGTGCCGATGACCATGAACTCAATGCGGTCGGAAAGCATGGCGCTCAGAATGCGTGCATCAGTCTTGCTTCCTGCGGCAATCAGCACTCGGATGCGGTTGGGCGTTACACTTTCCGCGGGTTTGGCGTAATCATTTTCAGGTACTTGGGCAGAAGGTTCCTTTGCGTGTCGGCGCCCCTTCTTGCCCAGCGTCGGATCGGCGGGCAAGGCTACGGGTTTGGATTTTCGCCGGGAGGAGGCTTGCGTGTTTTTGGAGCCCCTGTCTGCGTTTGCCGGGGTGTCGGATCCCAACTTGTTTTTTTTGATAGTGATCATTTTCAGATTTGTCAGGGTCGCTGAGAGGAGGCGCCGGGCTGCGAAAAGCCGGCCCGGCGGAATATGAGGACTATTCTACGACATCCCGCTTGTTTGGGAGCCTTGGGGCTGTCTTATGGCTGTACCTGCGGCTCAGGCGCTTCAGCGGGTGGTTGGGGAATGCAAAAAGCCGGCTGAAAGCCGGCTTTTCAAACAGGGGGCGAACTCATGAGGAGGCCGCCCCGCATCAGGCCGTCAGGCTTGACGAATGATCAGGAGCGGAACGTCGCCGGTCGCGGCGATTCGGGTGGCGGTCGATCCCATGACGGCGGCCTTGAAGCGACCGTAGCCGTGAGAGCCCATGACCACGAGGTCAAGTTTTTTCTTTTTCGCGAAGGCGGCGATTTCATCGCCGGCATTGCCCACAAGGCATATTTCCTTGGTTGCAACGGCAGCCTTGGCAAAGAGCGGACGAAGAGGCTCAACAGCTTCGTTGAATTCGTCCTTCTGGAGTTCAAGCACTTCTTCTTCGGAGAGTGCGGGAAGGGCCATGCCGGCCATGTCGGGCATGACGGCACCGGCATAGTCGCTCACCACATTGATGAGGTAGAACTGAGCGCCCGTTCCGAAGAGCGAGATGTGCTTGAGCGCATAGCGGACGGCAGCGCGACCGTATTTGGAGCCGTCAACGGCGATGCCGACCTTGAGGGCGTCGGACTGCGGCGCTGCTTTGTCGCGAAGCATCAAAACCGGACACTTGGACTTGGCAAGAACGCCGTTTGAAACGGAGCCGAAGAAGAGGCCGCGAAGAGCAGTCTGGCCGCGGGAACCCATGACGATCAGATCTGCGCCGAATTTCTCAGCTTCGGCTGCGATGCTGTCGGAAGCTTCGCCGACGAGGAAGGCTTCGCTCGCCTGGAAACCGACCTTGTTGAGCTCGGCGCGAACAGGTTCAAAGACCTTGGCGGCTTCGTCTTCGTAGTAGCGGGTCAAGGAGTCCTGGCCTACGAGTCGGCAGGCGCGTGCGGGAAGAGGAAGCTGAATGTTCAGAACTTCGATTTCCGGATTGCTCCCGAGAAGCGTGGTGCGGCTAGCGATGAATTCCACGGCGTGCATGCTGTTTTCACTACCGTCAACGGGAACGAGAATGCGCATATAACCTCCTGGTGATCTCTGTGGGACGGCGGTCACGTTGTTCTTCGCCGTTGACGTGCATTACACTCGCGTGGGCCAAGAACTGCCGTCCTTGTGAATAATGTACTCTGAAAAGATGGCATCGGCATCAAAAGTGTGATCTGCACATCAGCGCTTTATTGCGTTAACGCAATAAAAATTGAAATACGGGATTTTGAAAATCTTCGCTGAAGTGGTGGATAATTAATTGTTCGGACAAATAAGGGAATCGATATGAGCGTGTCGACTGATCCAAGACGATTCGGAGGGGTGGCCCGTCTTTTCGGCGAAGAGGCTGCGAGGAGGCTAGCCGGTGCGCATGTGGCCGTGGTGGGGCTGGGCGGTGTTGGTAGTTGGGCCGTGGAGGCGCTCGTGCGCACGTCCGTGGGGCGCATCACACTCATTGACGGTGATGACGTGGCGCTTTCCAATACGAATAGGCAGCTTCCGGCTTTTGACGGGGCATACGGGCGAGCAAAGGCCGAGGTGCTTCGGGAGCGATGCCTGCTCATCAATCCGGACTGCCGCATTGAGGTTAAGGTTGTGTTCGTGACGCCTGAAAATGCGGCGGATGTCATTCCGCCTGATTGCGACTGGCTCATTGACTGCATTGACGACCTCAAGGGGAAGGCTGCGCTGCATGCTGCCGCGCAGGGCATGGGCGTGAAGACTGTCTGCGCCGGGGGAGCTGGCGCACGCTTAGATGCTTCGCGCATTGAAACGGCAGACCTGGCGAGGGTTAAGGGCGATCCGCTTCTAGGAAAGCTGCGCACCATCCTTCGAAAGGATTACGGCTTTCCGGCCGGGTCGGCCAACGGCCGCTCCGTGCCATTCGGCATTCCGGCGGTCTACAGCACGGAACCGCTCAGACAGCCCGGAGCCGACAGTCTCGAGGCGATTGGAGCGCAGCCAGGCAGTCGAATCGGCTTCGGTTCGTTCGTTTCCGTGACCGGGTCGGCGGGGCTGAGGCTCGCGGGCATCGTGATCAACGATATTGCGGGCACTCAAAACACGGCCGGCTGAATGCGCCTAAAATGAAAAAATATGCGTCGCTTCGTGCGGGGCGGCGCCATGGAAAAAACAGAGTAAAAAGGAACTCCCCATCATGTACAAGCGCATTCTGGTTCCGACCGACGGTACGCCGATGTCGGAAAAGGCCGTGGAGGGCGCAGCCCGCTTTGCCAAGTCTCTCGGCGCTTCACTCGTCATCATCACGGTCGTTGAACCGTACTCCTACACAAATCTTTCCGAATATCGCCCTGAGTCGATTGAACAGTACGACGAACGCGTGACGGCTGAGGCAGAAGATCGTCTTGCCGACGCCAAGCGCCGTTGCGATGAACTTGGCGTGCATTCTTCGACGTTGATGGTGAAGAGCTTTTCGCCTGCCGAGGCGATTATCGAACAGTCCAAGAGGCACGATTGCGATGTCGTTTTCATGGCCAGCCATGGTCGTCAGGGATTCGCTGCCGTTCTGCTCGGCTCCGAAACTCAAAAAGTGCTCACGCACTCCCAGATTCCCGTCATGGTCTACCGTTGATTCGACGGCACCTGACGAATTGCTCCGCGATCCGTTCGGAACAACTTCTGTACAATTGCGACGCAGTGCCGTCGGCTTGCCCCGGCACTATATTGATTGGAACATGATGCCGCCGGTGCTTGTCCGACGGCCATTCGGAGAGACTTATGCCCGCACAGGACAGCATTGATGCCATGAATACTCAGATGGATGTGGCCAACCTCTATCGCGAAGAGGTCGTGACGGACCGCAAGGTCGGTACGATTCACGTCTTGACGCCGATTCTCGAATCGGGCGAGCGCGATATGAACCGCCCGCTTCTTTTTCTCGGAGACACGCAGATCATGACTCAGATGGGGCCGTTGCCGATCTCCTTCGAAATCAAGGCTGAAACGCTTGCAGAGGCCGTCGCGGGCTATGGTGAGGCAGCCAAGCAGGGCGTTCGAGACACGATTGAAAAACTGCAGGCCATGCGCCGCGAGGCCGCCAGCCAGATCGTCACTCCGGGCATGCCTGGCTTCCAGGCACCTCCTGCCGCCGGCAGCGGCATTGCCATGCCCTGATGAAGAGGAAGGAATGCCGGCATCAGGCGGCATTCCTTCGAGAACTGAATGATTGAGACCAAGCCTTTTACCCGTGAAGAACTGGCGCGAGCGCCGACGAAGCTCTTGCGCGACGGCCGCGTGGCCAACGCCGTCGTCACGCGCGTTGAGATTGGAGGCCGCTTTTGGACCGTGAAGGACTTTTCTTCACGTCCTTGGTGGGTTCGCACCTTCATAGCGCCCTTTCTCCTGAAGCGCGAGCTTTCGATTCTTGGTCGTCTCCGAGGAGTTGAGGGCGTCTCCCAAGAATCTTTCCGCATTGACCGCACGGCAATGGCGGTGCTCTTCATGGAGGGCGCGAACATCGGTCGTGAACCAGTGCGCGTCACGCCCGCCTATTTGGAAGCCCTCGAAGAACTCTTGCGTGCCATGCATGCGCGCAGAGTCGTGCATCTCGACGTTCGCGGAACGGGCAATGTGATGATTCGCCCCGACGGTTCACCGGGCCTCATCGATTTTCAAGCCTCGCTTTACACGGGATGGATGCCCGCATTTCTGCGTCGTTTGCTTGAGGACTTCGATATGTCGGGAGCTCTCAAAAAGTGGCTGCAGTTTCAGCCTGAAGCAATGGGCGAAGAGCGGCGAAGGGAACTTGAGCGGATCAATGTCCTTCGCAAATACTGGATCTTCCGGGGCTACTTTGGCCTCAAGAAGCATTAGACAGCAGACGACGCTGTGACAGCAGCCGCGGGATGTACTGCGACTTTTGATCGCCAAACCCTGCTGTTTCCGTTAAGATAGCGGCACATTTCATGTGTCCGGCATGTGCCGGCCCCCTTTTTTCTTATCAGCTCATGCACGTTGTGTTCGGTGCCCTGCGGGTTCCGGCCGCCTTCGTCATGTCCGGAGTAGTCACCAAACCATGGCTCAGTATGTTTTTACGATGAACCGCGTCGGGAAGATTGTCCCGCCGAAGCGTCAGATTCTTAAGGACATTTCTCTCTCTTTCTTCCCGGGTGCCAAGATCGGCGTTTTGGGTCTCAACGGTGCTGGCAAGTCCACGCTCCTCAAGATCATGGCGGGGGTGGACAAGGACATCGAAGGGGAAGCCATCCCGATGCCCGGCATCAATATCGGCTATCTGCCGCAGGAGCCTGCGCTTGATCCTGCCAAGACCGTCCGCGAGACCGTTGAAGAGGGCATGGGCGAGGTGATGCAGGCCCAGGAAAAGCTCAATGCCGTCTATGATGCCTACGCTGAGCCGGATGCAGACTTTGATGCGCTTGCGGCCGAGCAAGCCCGCCTTGAGGCCATCATTGCCGCTGCCGGCACGAACGTCGAGACTCAGATGGAGATCGCCGCCGACGCCCTGCGTCTTCCGCCTTGGGATGCCGTGATTGGAAACCTTTCGGGAGGTGAAAAGCGCCGCGTCGCGCTCTGCCGCCTCTTGCTTTCTCGTCCCGACATGTTGCTGCTTGACGAGCCGACCAATCATCTTGACGCGGAATCGGTCGAGTGGCTCGAGCAGTTCCTGCACCGCTTTCCGGGCACTGTCGTTGCCGTGACGCATGATCGTTACTTCCTTGACAATGCAGCCGAATGGATTCTCGAACTTGACCGTGGCGAAGGCATTCCTTGGAAGGGCAATTACTCTTCCTGGCTTGACCAGAAGGAAAAGCGCCTTGAACTTGAAAAGCGTCAGGAAGATGCCCGCATGAAGGCGATCAAGCACGAACTTGAATGGGTTCGACAGAATCCCAAAGGCCGTCAAGCGAAGTCCAAGGCTCGCATCGCCCGCTTCGAGGAGCTTTCAAGCGTCGAATATCAGCAGCGCAACGAGACGAATGAAATTTTCATTCCGGTGGCCGAACGGCTCGGCAATGACGTGATCGAATTCAGTCACGTTTCGAAGGGCTTCGGTGATCGCCTGCTTATTGATGACTTGTCCTTCCGAATTCCGGCCGGCGCCATCGTCGGCGTGATTGGTCCGAACGGCGCAGGCAAGTCCACGCTTTTCAAAATGATCACAGGCCGTGAGCAGCCCGACAGCGGTGAGATCAAGATTGGCACAACGGTGAGGCTCGCCGCAGTTGACCAGATGCGCGATTCGCTCCCGAACGACAAGACGGCGTTTGATGCTGTGGCTGACGGTCAGGATGTGCTTCAGGTGGGCAAATTCTCGATGTCGAGTCGTGCTTATCTTGGCCGCTTCAACTTCAAGGGTGGGGACCAGCAGAAGCTTGTCGGCTCGCTTTCGGGCGGCGAACGAGGTCGACTGCATCTTGCCAAGACGCTTCTTGCCGGCGGAAATGTGCTTCTTCTCGACGAACCGTCCAACGATCTTGACGTTGAAACGCTGCGCGCACTTGAAGAGGCCCTGCTTGAATTTGCCGGTTGCGCCCTGGTGACGTCTCACGACCGTTGGTTCCTCGACCGCATCGCCACGCACATCCTTGCCTTTGAAGGCGACTCTCGCGTCGTGTTCTTTGACGGGAACTACAACGAGTACGAAGCTGACAAGCGTCGCCGTCTTGGTGAAGAGGCTTGTCAGCCCAAGCGTTTGCGCTTCAAGCCGCTCAAGCATTGATGATGGAATGTGCACGGCCGTAGAGCCGCTCTCGTGAGATGACCGCGATTTTGCTGACATCTGCGAAAAAGCCTCTGCTCGACTATGTTCGGCAGAGGCTTTTGCCGTCGGAAGCGTACAAGGGATGCACTCTGCTCATCCCGGTGGCGGAGGAATCCGCTGGCGAGATTGTTGAGGCGCTCGGCACCAGTCCAAATAACATTGGCTTTGCTTCAATGCCGGGGCTTCACGAGCTCGTTGGCGGGATGATGCGGATCGTCATGATGCGTGCAAAGAATACGGCAGTCGCTCTCAGGGAAATGACAGGGGCACCGGATCTTATTCTTTCGATGCCGGAGGACGTCAGCAACAGTCTTCGACGGCTGATGGGGCCGCGCACGGTTCTCATCACGCCGGGGGTGTTCAAACAAATACCGGGCTTTCTCCAAGCGGACGGCAACGCGTGGCGCCTTCGCACCGGGCGCCGTGAGCCAATGGCAGATGATGTTTCCGGACGAGTGCTTGTTGTGGGAGCGGGGCTTGCCGGCGCCATGACGGCGTTCGAGCTCGCGCGTCGAGGACAGATCCCTATTGTTGTTGATGCCGGACCTGTGCCCGGCAGCGGTGCGTCAGCTCTTTACGCAGGACTCATACACCCGCACTGGCAAGCGTCGGATTCGCCGCTGTTTCAACTGACGCGTGCGGGCTTTGAAGCCATGACGCAGACGCTGGTGGAGTTTCCGGATGTTTTCATTCCAACAGGCGTCGTTGATGCCGCTTCGTCCGATGAGGAATATGACAGATGGCGTGTGGCTGCGGCCGCAGGATGCCCGGTGCATATGCCTGAAGACTTTGCTTCTCTTCTGACGCGGGAGGTAGCCTCGGAGAAGACGGGGCTGACGCTCTTGCGGGGAGGGTGGTTATATCCCAAGGCCGGGCTCGTGCATGCCGGGCGATTCGTTCGAAGGCTTTTAGAGGCGAGCGGCGCGGAAGTGTTTTCGAACATGCACGTGCGCCTTCAGCGGCGTGGCGGCTTGTGGGAGGCCGTGACGATGTCGGGTTCGGTCGTTGCGAGGGCGCCGCGTACGGTGGTTTGCGCGGCTTTGTCGACGCCTGAAGTGCTTGGGATGCCTCGCAGGATGATGGGGCTGGCCCCGCTGTACGGGCGCATTTCGCTACTCAGGGAGACAGATCTTCCGACGCTTCGGTGCGCTCTAACAGGTGACGGATATGTTGCCAGAACGAAGGGATTTTGTGCCGTGGGTGCTACGTATGAGTCGGGCGAGGTGCCGGTCATGTCTGCCGAGGCGGCGCACGAGCACAATCTGTGCACATTTGACAAGCTCATGGGGCTTCGCCCCGAGGTGCTGGCCGCCGGATTCTACGAGGGGGTGAGAGCCGTGCCTCTCGACCGCATGCCGCTCGCGGGCCGTGGATGGATGCCTGCAGACATTGACGGGCAGGTCTTTAGAGGTGTGCCGGAAGCCGGGTCGATTCCCAGAGCGTCTGGTTTATGGGTTTGCGCCGGCTTCGGGTCTCGAGGGCTTACCTGGGGACTGGCTTGTGCGAGACATGTGGCGGCAGAGATGACGGGAGATGCACCGGCGTTGCCGCGGTCGCTCGCCGTCAAGCTGGATCCTGCCCGCTTTCTGCCAAAGCAGTTGGTGAGTTGAGCAAAAGGAAGCGGACGCTTGGACAACGTCCGTTTGATCACGGGACTCGCTGCAGGCTCAGTTTTTGCCGCAACACTGCTTGAATTTCTTGCCGCTGCCGCAGGGGCAGGGTTCATTGCGGCCGACGCGGGGTTCGTTGCGAACGACCGGGATGTTCGGATCGATGAGCTGCTTGAGATCGAATACGGCCTTGACGAGGTCATAGAGAGCGTCTTCAAGGGTCTTCGGCATAGGGCCGCTGCGGTATTCCTTGACAAAGTCGGCGGTTTGCTCCGGAGTCTCGAAGGCGTCTGGAGAGATATTGCGTATGATGGGGGTTGCGAGAGCGTTGACTTCTTGGTCGGCGATGAGTGCTTCTGGCCAATGCATCATGCCGAAGAAAAAGCCGCTGGCCCAGGGCTTGAGAGCTTCGATGCCTTCTTCGTTCGTGATGATTTCATCATTTTCATCGGCGAGCGGAAAGATGACGGGGTCAAGCCCGCCCTTGGCGGTAAGCGCGGCCTGGATTTCGTTGAGACGGATGTCAAGCAACTCGATGATGCGGTCATCTTCAGGCAGTGCTGCAGGGTCGCCTTCCGCGCTGAAGATGTACGGGTAGACGTCGTGCTTGCTGGGGTGTTCTGGATTGAGTGCGTGGGCGGTCAGAAAGCCGTCTAATACGCCGGCATCCATCACGCTTTCGCTGTTGAGCGCATCAATGCGTTCCTGAAGCTCTCCAACGAGCTCGTTGTCCAACTGCTTTTCGTTCGCCATTTTTTGGGGTTCCGATTGAGGATAAATGATGGGCGCTATCTTAACAAAGAGGCGCTGGCTCTGCAGAGACGGGGAGCCGTAACGGCTTGTATCCCGTTGAGGTGCAAAAGCGCAGTATCTGCGACAATAAGGTCGCTTTTAACTACTCCGATGCGGGACGTTCCATGTTTGACTGGCTCTATCTGTTGCAGGCTGCCTTTCTCGGCATTGTCGAAGGTCTTACCGAATTTCTTCCGGTGAGTTCGACAGGCCACTTGATCGTGGCGGCCGAGCTTGTGGGGTTCCGAGGTGAGACGTCCGGCACGTTTGTTGTTGCCATTCAGGCGGGGGCGATTTTTGCGGTCTGCTGGTACTACAGAATGCGCATTGTCGAGGTGCTTCGCGGCCTCTTTTCCGACCCCGTGCAACAGCGTCTCGTTGTTAACACGCTCGTCGCATTCATGCCTGCCGCGGTTGTCGGCGTGCTGGTTTCGGATCTGCTCAAAACATATCTCTTCAATCCGCTCACCGTAGCAACGGCCCTGGTCATCGGCGGCCTTCTCATCCTGTATGTGGAGCATCGCCATGACAAGCTCCGCATCGAGCCTCGAGTAAGGGACATGGACGATATGACCTGGAAGGATGCCCTCAAGGTTGGCATTGCACAGTGTTTTGCCATGATTCCGGGCACCAGTCGGTCGGGGGCTACGATCATCGGAGGGCTTGTCTTCGGTCTTTCCCGAAAGGCGGCAACCGAGTTTTCTTTTTTTCTGGCCATTCCTACGATCTTCGGTGCAACGGTCTGGGATCTATGGCAGGCACGGGAACAGCTTGCCGCTGCCAATTTGCCGGCGTTGGCTGTGGGGACGATGGTGTCCTTCTTTTCGGCGTTGGTCGTTGTGCACTGGCTTATCCGTTTTGTATCAAGACATGATTTCAGAGGCTTCGGGTGGTACCGCATCATTTTCGGCGGGGTGATTCTCCTCACTTGGGCGACAGGCCTGGTTAGATGGTAGGAGAAGGGGGGGCTTGAGACAAAACAAAAGCGCGTCTTCCAAGAGGGAAGGCGCGCTTTCCTTTAGGGGCAAACTCGATTACTTGCGGACGTAGACGAGATCCCAGATGCCGTAGCCGAGGCGTTCTCCGCGGGCTTGGAACTTTGTGCGGGGGCGTTCGCAGAGCGGATTGCCCATTACCGGGCTGAAGTTGCCTGCGCCGTGAAGATTTTCGAGCAGCGGTTCCCCTTCCAGTACTTCAAGCATCTGTTCGGAGTAGTTCTCCCAGTCGGTTGCGCAATGGATGTAGCCGCCAGGACGGATCCGGGAGGCGAGGAGTCCGATAAAGGGTTGAGCGACGAGGCGGCGCTTGTGGTGACGAGCTTTGCGCCAGGGGTCGGGGAAGTAGATGTGCACCCCGTCGAGGGAGTTTTCGGCAATCATGTCGCGTACGATTTCCACGGCATCGTGGCGAATGATTCGCACATTGGTGAGCGACATCTCGTCGAGTCGTTTGGCAAGTGCGCCGACGCCTGCCACGAAGACTTCGCATCCGAGGAAATTTACGTCAGGGTGCGCTTGTGCGATGGCGGCGGTTGTCTCGCCCATCCCGCAGCCAATTTCCAATACGAGAGGTGCATGCCGGCCGAAGGCCTTGTCGGTGTCGAGAAGTTCGGGGGCGTATTCGATCTGGTATTGCGGAAGCGATTCGTCAAGGGCGCGCTTCTGTGCGGCCGAAATGTGGCCGCGGCGCATGACGAAGGAGCGGATGTGTCGCTTCTTGAGCGCCTCGA